>NZ_LFZV01000001.1:2362078-2399662 GCF_001183965.1 Bacillus sp. FJAT-27916 | reverse complement strand
AATACTCCACTCCGTTCTAAAAATCGTAATGTTAGTATAACGGGAGTTTTCCTGAAAGAGAATAGGAAAACCCCGAATAGGGTCCACTTTTTTTAAAGTGTCCACTATTCGGGGTTCAGTTCACACCCTTTTCTTCCTTGCTTTTTACTTTACATTACCTTTATTAGCAGCCTATACAAAAATCTTGCATAGGGAAATGATCCCTTCCATTCCTTGGGTTTGGATATTTGCGCTGGCTCAATTTATGCTCGTTTGGATTTGCGGGTGGATTTATATAAAAAAATCAAAAACATATGATTCGATGGCAGAGTTAATCATAAAAAAGTATAAGGAGAAGTACGATTTATGAGTGTTCTATCTTTGTCTCTGTTCCTGAGTATTATTGTATTAACATTGATGATTACTTACTTTGCCTCTAAAAAAACGAAAAGTGCCAGTGATTTTTATACGGATGGGGGAGGGCTGACAGCTTCACAGAACGGCTTGGCTATTGCTGGTGACTTTATGTCTGCCGCCTCTTTTTTGGGGATAACAGGGGCAATTTCCTTAATAGGATTTGACGGTTTTTATATGAGTATTGGTAACCTGCTTGGTTTTCTTTTCATGCTTTATCTTATTGCTGAACCAATGCGTAACCTAGGCAAATATACGTTAGCTGATATGCTTGCATCACGGTTTCCTTCAAATAAGGTACGGGGAACAACAGCAGCTAATACATTAGTCATCTCAATATTTTATATGATTGCTCAACTGGTTGGTGGAGGCGGTTTAGTTAGTTTAATGCTAGGAATTGATTATTGGCTAGCGGTTGTGATAGTCGGTATTTTAATGACCGTATATGTAATTTTTGGAGGGATGACCGCAACGAGTTGGGTGCAAATCATTAAGGCGATTCTGTTGCTTGGTGGATCGTTCATCTTAACATTCCTCGTATTTGCAAAATTTGATTTCAGTATTATAAAGCTATTCCAGGAAATTAGGACTGCTAGTCCGCTTGGTCCGGAATTAGCAAACCCAGGGAATAAATACAGTAATGGCTTGGATATGATCTCGCTAAATATGGCACTTGTATTGGGAGTGGCTGGTTTACCGCATTTGCTCATTCGCTTCTTTACGGTCAAAGATGCTGTGACAGCAAGAAAGTCAGTTGTCTATTCGACCTGGCTAATTGGTGCGTTCTTCTTGATGGTAGTCTTCCTTGGGTTTGGAGCGACCGTTTATGTCGGATGGGACCAAATCATTGCAGCCAATCCTGCAGGAAATATGGCAGCACCTTTGCTTGCATTATCAGTTGGCGGTGATTTCTTGTTTGCTTTTATTTCAGCAATCGCTTTTGCAACCATTCTAGCAGTCGTTTCTGCTCTTGTCCTGACTTCAGCATCTGCTTTTGCCCATGATATTTATGGGCAAATCATAAAAAAAGGACAGGTATCGAAAAAACAGCAAATGAGGGTTGCACGGATATCTTCAATATTAGTTGCCGTTATCTCCATTTTCCTTGCGTTGCTGGCTCAAAACTTAAATGTTGCTTTCTTATCGGTATTAGCACTTGGAATAGGAGCTAGTGCTAATTTGCCGGTCATGTTATGTACGATTTATTGGAAGCGCTTTAATGCCACTGGTGCCATAACAGGGATGTTAGTCGGTTTGATTAGTTCTGTTGTGCTTGTTTTATTAAGCCCTAATGTTTGGAATCCAGAACCAGGCGCGGCTATCTTGACGGGTAAAGCTTTGTTTCCTCTGACCAATCCAACCATTATCACTGTGCCATTAGGATTCCTGGGTGCTTATTTAGGAACCATCCTCTCGGCTAAGACAAAAGAATCTGATGATAAATATAGCGAGATTCTTTTTAGATCGAATACTGGTTATGGCGTCAGTGCACCAGAAAAACATTGATAAAAACTCAGCGGAAGAACTCATCATCTTCTGCTGAGTTTATAGCATATTTACTTATTAGTGAATCCGGGATGAATCATTATGTAAAACAGCTGTTCGCTTTAAAAAGGCTGTTGATCGATCTACTATTCTACTAAAGGGGGAGAAAAATGAATAACGAAGAGCATGAGATACATAGAAAATATCATCGGCATATATTCGAAAAAATGGAGCAAGAGCCATTTGCTCAATTTCTTGGAATACAACTAATAGAAATGGGCGAGGGTACGGCAAAAGCTAAATTAGACGTCAAAAACGAATCTATGCTTAATTCCCACGGAACAATACATGGAGCCATTATCTTTGCTTTGGCTGACTATGTATTTGCTGCTGCTTGCAATTCCTATGGAAAAACAGCCGTAGGATTGTCTACAACGATTAATTTTATTTCTGCAGCTAAAAAGGACTACCGTCTTGAGGCGGAAGCGATGGAAGAAAAGAGGAACAATCGTATTGGATGGTACAAAATCAATGTAACATGCAGAGGTGATTTGATCGCCACAATGGAGGCAATCGCCTATAGGAAAAAGGAATATTTCATTGAAGATCGATGTCAGGATGAATGATGTTGGGGTATGTTGGAAGAAAACCTGATAAAATAGAGTCATATTGATGGCAAATGAGCAGAATATCAAAGTTTATGAGAGATTTAGGTTTGAAGACATTGGTATACATTAAAGGGGTCCGCAATATTATTCACAATGGTGAAGGGTCTTTAACATGTGATGACGATCGCAGTGATTCAAGGCTGTTAGATAAACGGCCTTTTCTTATTCAGTACCGCTCGGTGCAAAAGCAAAATGCACAATTTCGCCGCATCGATTGATCGTTGAGTCGGGGGTGAAGTAAGATCTTATAGGCAATTATCGCAATAGATTAAAAGCACCTATTGAATAGGCATTATTGGAGGATTAGTTGTATGCAGATTCGTGAAATTCAAGAGAAAGACAATGAACGAATGGAACAGATCATTAAACGTTCCTTGGAATCATTTGATTTAAATATTCCTGGAACCGCCTATTATGATCCACAGCTTGGAGATCTAGCTCAATTCTATAAGGAACAACCTCATGCAAGGTATTGGGTACTAGTAAATGAACAGGATGAAGCAGTTGGAGGAGTCGGGATTGCACCATTTGGATTGGAGCGGGATGTATGTGAATTGCAAAAGCTGTATATAGCACCCGTTGCTCAAGGACAGGGCCTGTCGAGAATGCTGATGAATATAGCTCTCAACTTTGCTGAGGAACATTATACATATTGTTACTTAGAAACAATGAAGAAACTCCAGGTGGCAAATCTCCTTTATTTCAAATATGGGTTCCGACAGCTTGATAAACCGCTGGATGGCTCAGAGCATAATACGATGGACGCCTGGTATCTAAAAGAATTACGGGGGATAAGCAGCTTAGAATAATGAGAGGTACGACTGAAGTGTGAGTGAATCGGAATTATTCGAGGTCTATTCCTAGTGCTGACTCATATTAAGATCGAAGTAATACGCATTGATTCTTCTTTGTATGGGGTGAGTAGGGCACCTCATAAAAGATAAATAAAATTGAGGCTGGGACATAGGTATTTCAGCCAATGATAAACCCGAATAATTAGACGATAAATGAATGAATTCTATCGTCTAATTATTCGGGTCTTTAATTGTTGCTTTCTACTATTAGTGACTAGTGAAATAGAGCGAAATGCACTCACTCCAGCGGGAAGTAGGGGAAAGGATGAGACCCCGCAGGCGTAAGCGCCGAGGAGGCACAGCTTCCTCCCCGCGGAAAGCGAGTGCATTTCGCGGAATGGAACGGACTCGTATTTCCAACTGCTATTGAATAGGAATAATAAATGACTATCATTCGTTTTTGAGGATCATTTATTTTGTTTTGTCCCAGCCTCAAGTAAGAATAAGTGACACTAGCACTTATCCTTCGGAAATTTTTAACCACGTTAAGGTTTCTTTCATTATTTCATCCTGCTGTTCTTTATTGGATATGGTCGCTGTACCATCACCTTTTTGTGATCCATACATTCCAAATTGGGCATGGTTTCCTCCTTTGACTTCATAGAGGGTTGCTTCAGAGGAAAGTAAATGTTTCGTATCATTGATTTTTTCAGTTGTTGTTAATCCATCAAACTCCGCATAGAGGGATAGGGTAGGCAGGTCTGTTTCGGAAAAATCACTGGAATTGCTCGGATAGGAAGCCAATAGGATTAAGCCTTGGATATCTTTAAGATTGTCGTATGCATAAGTTGCAGCAGCTACTCCGCCAAGTGAATGCCCGCCTATATACCAGTTTGTAATGTCACTGAACTCATCCATTATGACATCTGCTTGGTTTATATCTAAAAGAGCAAAGTTCAAGGTAACCTTAGGGACGATGACTAAGTAATCATTGTCTGCCAGACCTTGAGCATAGTAGCTATATGCTTCAGGTTCTACCTTTGCTCCAGGGTATAGAATAATACCGCCTTTTGGTTGAGCTTTTGGCTCAAATACTAGCCAGTTATTTTCAGTCTTAATGTCATTTACATTTACATAGGAAGTAAGCTCTTCAGATGCATCGTATGTTTGTTGTGACCAAATATAAAAGCCTGTCATACCGAGTACAACAATCATCAATAGGACACCTAAACTAATCATTAATTTTTTCATAAAAGGTTTTTTCATAAAAGGTTCTCTTCTCTTTCATAAATAGTGTGCAAATACAATTTTAGCATATACAATTCATTCGCTTTGTGTAAATTCATTCCATACAAGCAGTACAGGCTATCACTATAACTTACGTACATTTTAGCTGTATATGCATGTTTATTGATTGCACGTTAAAAATGCTAATCAATCATGCAACTAAAAAGAAGATGACTCCGGCAAGCTGCCCGGAGTCATCTCATCGCCGCTTTAACACGGCATTTCCTTTTTATTAAGCTGTCTGCTTATCAGGGAGCAGTTCATTGGTTATTCAAACTGTCATCAGATAAGAATTATCCGGTATCGTTACCCTAAACGTTAAACACCCATGCGTTTCCGCTGGTTGTTTGGTTTTTTTGTCAGTTGGCTTTGCAATTCCTTCGTCTTTTTGACAGGACCCGTTGAATGGCTGCCAGTCTGGTTGACCTGGTTCTTAGCCGCAAGCTTTTGTTTAATAGCTTCTTGAAGACTTACTTTTTTAGACATATGATAAGGTTCTCCTTAAATGAATTTCCTTAATAATATCCCCAAAAAGCGATAACATCAAGATTTCTCTTCCGAAATCCTTCTTCAGATGATTTTTTCAAGATTGTTTATTATTCTGGGGGGACAATTTTTCTGTATGCGATTAGTAAACTATTTTGCCCTGTGCGGGGTCTGCAATTGTAAACCCTGGGGCAATTGAGAATCACTGTGGAAGGAAGTGGAACCTCCTATTCATCCTTATGAGTTTTTGGTTATGTCTAAAAGAACTTATGCGCCACTTTCCCCTTTTGAAAACTCTTAAATAGATAGAATCCTCCTAGGATAAGGACTAGAATAATGACGACTGAAATCGCACCGAATTGTAGAAAAGCTTTTGCTGATGCTGATAAAAAGCTCTATTATCCCCCTTAAGAAATAGAGTATGAGTAAATTATAACATCAGTAAAGGGGATAATTGTAAATGATGGAAACTGAGCTTCTATACCCTGATTGGGCTGTTTATTTATCTTATCTTTTGTTCATTTGGCAGTAAAACTCGGTTCCTGATCAATATCTTCAATAATCCATATCCCATGACTGCTCCAGTGACGGAACTGATGGTGAAGGCAGGGATGAGTCCAAATAATGTCGCTTCTTTTCCAAAGAAAAGAACGGCAATGGGGTAGGTCGCCATGGCTCCTAGAAGTCCTGTGCCAATGACTTCTCCTGTGGCTGCGAGCCCGATTTTCTTTGTTTTGCTGTAAAGAATAGCGGCTAAGAAGGCACCAATCATGCTGCCTGGATAGGCAAACACACTGCCTGTTCCTGTGACATTTCTGATTGTGGAAGAAAGGAATGCCTGCATAACCGCATAGGCAGGGCCGAGAAGAACAGCTGAAAGTAAATTAACGAGATGCTGTATGGGAAAGATCTTGGCAAAGCCGATAGGGATGTAAATCAGGCTGCTTGTTATAGTTGTGATCGCCGTTAGTAAAGCGGTCATGGTCAATTTGGTAATCGTGGACATTAAGGTTTCACTCTCCTATCTGTCTATGAATCAGCTTGATTTCGACGCTTAAATGGGCCAATCCAGCTGTTTGTCATTCATTTCCCAAAACAAATATTCATATTTGGATGTTACCTGAAAATATTCCTCAAGCTTGGCTAGTTCACGCTCCGGTTTTCCTTCTGCCAGTTCATCCATCAGTTGAATGAGCGATTTCGTACCTTCAGCAAACTCTATAGAGTCATAGGTTTCAATCCAATTGGCATAAGGGTTGGAGGCGAGCCCGTCTCCATATTGTTTTCTAAGTAATTTTCCGATTTCCCAATAATCCCAGGCACATGGTAATAAGCAGGCGACTACATCAGCTAAGCTGCCATTTTGAGCGATATTCAGCATATAGCTTGTATACGCTACATTAGTGGGGGTTGCTTTGGTTGACTCCAGCTCTTGCCGGCTGATTCCGAAGCTTTCGGCATATTGCCGATGCAATTCCATTTCGACATGCAAAGTGTCATGTAAGATAGCAGCGAACGTATTCATCGTTTTCAGGTTGTGCGCTTTGATGGCACCGATGGCAAATAATTTTGCATAATCGATTAAATACACATAATCCTGTTTTAAATAATGAACGAACTTCTCCTTCTCTAAAGTTCCTTTCCCTAATCCTTGCACGAATGGATGACGATGATTTCGTTCCCAAATCGGTTGTACATTTTGATACAGTCTTTCCGTGAATGTCGTCATTTCATATCCTCCTTTATGAAATAGAGTTGATCCTCGTCGGTAAAGCAGCTAGTGAATAGCAACAGACTTAAACAAAATAAAAACCACCTCCCTATACGGGAAGTGGCTAATAACGATCGAAATAGTAGTCGTCGAAATCATTCCTACTTCCCTCCGCTAGTATTAACTAGATCAGGTTCAAAGGGTTCATCTCAGCCGATTGGCGCCCCTAGTAAGTGCGAATATGAAGGCAGAATAGGAGAGAAATATCTTCTCTCAAACATCTAACCTTATTTCTTATAGCTTAACATATTATTGGATGGAAACAACCATTTTTAGGAAAAACGAGAGTGTTATAGGGAAACGAAAAACCACCTCTGGTATATCCAGCAGGCGGTTTCATCGTTTTAAACTTTTATAGTCCTTTTACAAGATTACGAACAATCTCGGCGGAATTCTCAGCCGCTTTCGTTTCGAATTCCTCGTATGTGACATCTGCTTCGCCGTTGGCAAGGTCAGAAATGGCGCGGATAATAGTTACAGGAATCTGATTAACACTTGCTACATGAGCAATGGCCGCTCCTTCCATTTCAGCTGCATACGCATCAAAAGACTCAATCAATTCTTCCTTCAAGGCTTGGTCGCTTACAAATATGTCACCTGAAGCGATTGTGCCGATATAGGCTTTGTTATCCTTCATAACCTCATTAGCGATAGCTTGAGTTTTTTCTGCAAGCTCTTTATCTGTTTGGAAATAGGTTGCCTTTCCATCCTCAGACATATCAGAAATATATCCTTTCTCATGGCCGAAAGCGGTGATATCCATATCATGCTGTACCGCTTGATTGGATACGACGATATCTCCTACCTCTAATTCGCTGTATAATCCGCCTGCCACACCTGTATTGATTAATGTATCAACATTAAACTCATCAATCAAGATTTGGGCACAAAGGGCAGCGTTAACTTTCCCAACTCCTGATTTGACGATAACAACATCTCGGTCGTTTAATTCTCCAGTATGGAATTCGAGACCCGCTATTTCCTTCACTTCAGCATTTGCCAATTCCGATTGGAGGCTAGTGACCTCAGAATCCATGGCTCCGATAATGCCGATTGGCTTTACTTCCTCTGCTTGATTTCCTTCATTGTTCCCGCTGCAGCCTGCCATTAATACAAAGGAAGACAAGATGACCGCCAATGTTTTTTTCATAAATAAATCCTCCAATACCGAAATAAATAATACAACACTATCATTATATTTATATATAAACACTTGTCAATAAATAAAACATATGTTTATTTAAAATTTTTTATTATTGTTCGTATATATGGCATTTTGGTTTAAAAAATAAAGGGGATAACATCTTAATGGGATTGAAATCCGAACGTTGGGTTCGTGCCATCAAACTAATCAAGCCCCGAAGTTTATTTAGCAATCAACCGTATTAGGAAGAAGCATGGTTGGGTATAAAAGGAATAGAGATATATAGGAGAGGAAGATGCGGGATGGAGTTAAAAACCATATTATTTGATTTTGATGGAACGATTGCAGATACCCTGCCGGCAGCATTTGATGCATTTCGATATGTATTCAAGAAATACGACGGAAAAGAAATGACGGATGAGGACATCGTACAGTATTTTGGTCCGATTGAGGATGAGATGCTGAGAAAGCATCTAGAACATAAGGATAAGCTGAACCAAGCCATTGAGGATTTTTATGAGCAATATGAAAAAGGGCATGACCGAGAATTTGAGGGTCTGGAGAAAATCCAGGAGATGCTTGAGCAATTCAAGGAGATGGATCTCAATCTTGGGATTGTAACAGGTAAGAGCAGAAGATCCCTAACCTTTTCGCTTGAAGCATTAGGGATATATGATTACTTCGACGTTACCATTGCGGGTGATGATGTAAAGAACCCGAAACCGGATAAGGAGGGGGTTGAGAAGTGTATGAAGCTTCTCCAAAACAAGCCTTCAGAGATCTTATTCGTCGGTGACAGCGAGTCGGATATGGCTGCCGGAGCAGCTGCAGGTGTGAAGACGGCGGCAGCCCAATGGTTCAGTACGGTTCAAACATCTGATTTTAAAACCGAACCGGATTATACGTTCACTTCTATCTCCGATTTTTGTCAGTATATCGAAGGTCATCAGCAGGCTAAAAAAGAAAAAAAGATTCATTGAAGCTTAAAAACTCCTTGTCCAAATGGATAAGGAGTTTTTTGTGTCGGTTAATAACGCCTCATTTGCTATAATAATGATAGTGATTGGAAGGAGGCAGAATCTTTGGGCAAAAAAAGTATTCTAGCAAGCTTTTTATTTATATTACTTTTCATATCAGTCGGGTGCAGTGATGACTCTGTTCAGCCAGAAAGCCGGCTGAATGACTATGTGAAATTGTGGAACAAGCAGGACTTTGAAGAAATGTATACAGATTATCTTTCGGCTTCCACAAAGGAATCCTACAAAAATGAAGACTTCATCGACCGTTATGAAAAGGTTTACAGTGATCTTGGCATAACCGATTTAAAGGTGGAGACCGCATTTGAAGGGGAGCAGGATCGTGAGGACAAGGAACAGGTCACACTTCCGATAAAGGCGAAAATGAACTCCATTGCAGGAGAAATTGAGTTTGATAAGGATGTTGAATTAAAGAAAGAGACACGTGATGAGGAAGAGAATTGGTATATCAATTGGGATACAACCTTCATCTTACCAGATTTACAAAAGGACGAGAAAATTGGCATCAAATCTACGAAAGCGCAAAGGGGAGAAATTTTTGACCGAAATGGAAAGGGTCTTGCCATAAACGGGACTGCCCAGCAGGTTGGAATCGTACCAGAGCAATTCGATGATACGAAGAAGGCAGAAGTTGCAAAAATTCTAGATAATACGACAGAATACATTGATAAGCAATTAAATCAAAGCTGGGTAGAACCATCTCTATTTGTGCCAATCCAAAAGATTGCCAAGGATGATAAGGAACGAATCGAACAGCTTAATGCAATTGACGGAGTTCAGTTCAGTGAAACGGCCGTTCGTGAATACCCTTATAAGGAAAGTGCTGCCCATTTGACCGGTTATGTTGGGACAATCACTGCCGAAGAGCTTGAGAAGCATAAGGATAAGGGATATTCAGCGAGCAGTGTCATTGGGAAGCGTGGACTCGAGGAATTATTGGAGGAGCAGCTCCGGGGCAAGGATGGCTATACCATCTATATTGACCGCGAAGAACCGGCCGTAATCGCAGAAACAGAGCCTGAGGATGGTCAAAGCGTCACATTAATGGTTGATGCTGACCTGCAGAAGACAGCCTATACGAATATGAAAGGTGTTGCCGGTACGTTCTCAGCTGTCCAGCCTGAAACAGGAGATGTACTTGCCTTAGTTAGCTCTCCATCCTTTGACCCAAATGATTTCATCTTAGGTATGAGTGCCGAGAATTATAAGAAACTAGAGGAAAATGCGAAGCAGCCTCTATTGAATCGTTTTGCAGCGACCTTCTCACCAGGGTCATCCATAAAGCCGCTCATTGCCATGATAGGCCTTAATGCTGGAACACTTGATCCGAATAAAACAATCGATATCTCCGGGTTGAAATGGTCCAAGGGAGAGGAGTGGGGAAATGCTTCCATTACGCGCGTGACCGATCCAAAGCGCCCTGTTGATTTAGAAGCGGCTCTTCAATACTCCGATAATATTTATTTCGCCCAGACAGCTCTAGCCATTGGGGAAGATAAATTAATAAGTGGTTTGAAGGATTTGGGAGTAGGAGAGGAAAAGTTCCCGCTTGAATACCCGATAAGGGCCTCTCAAATTTCCAATGATGGGAAACTGACGAGCAGTAAGCTGCTCGCAGATACCGGGTACGGCCAAGGAGAAGTACTCATGAGCCTTGTTCATCTTGCTTCCCTTTATGGCGGTATCGTTCAAGATGGTACACTTATGAAGCCGAGATTATTTGAGACAACAGAAGCAGCTGTTTGGAAGGAATCCATCACCTCAAGCGACAATGCCGCTTTGCTGAAGAAGGATATGCGCAAGGTCGTCACAGATGGAACCGCAACGGCAGCCAAGTCGGATCAGTTTGCTTTAGCAGGAAAGACCGGTACAGCAGAATTAAAGAAAAGTCAGGATGAAAAGGGACAGGAAAATGGCCTGTTTGTCGCCTATGACCAAAATAATCCTAACGCCGTCATGTCCATCCTAGTGGAGAATGTCCAAGATGAAGGTGGAGGCAAGGCTGTTCAGAAAATGGTCCTGCAAACATTCGAGAAATGGGAAGCAGAAGGACGGAATTGAATAAGATAAAACACCAGCTGTCAGGATAGCTGGTGTTTTTTTATGGGAGGCATAGGAGAGCGGAAGATAGAGCTGACTTGAATAACTGGGTCTAGCTAGGTAGATTCGTTCAACTAGGATTTACCTGAAAATAACAAAATGTTACAATTGAGGCAGTACAGCTTTCCTGCAAAAGGGGGAAAAGGAGGTACATGCTTTGTCTATTGGATTTCTTGCCCTTATCACGATGGCCATATGGGTCATCCAAATGAATGAATTAATGAAGCCTGAAGAAAATCAGGACAATAGAAAAACCATCGTCTTCACTTCCTTCGGATGCTTGTTAACAACGATTTTGACTGTCCAGCTTTTTCAACATTTCATCGCTTGAAAAGTAATCAGAGGTTTCTTTATATAGAGCTATTTGAGAACGGGTGCTTTTCTCTACGATCGGGAGCTGATTGATCAGCTCTTTTTTTTATTTTGGAAAAGAGGCTGGTTAGAGGAAGAAGGAATTTGAAAAAATCATAAGAAATATGAGTCTCTAAACAGACAAATAAGGGGAAATCATGGACTTGTGACTGATTCGGTTATAAGGCCATTATTAGAAAGGATCATTCGTATTGGCAACCGAGGATATGAAGAAAGCTATTAAGATATTAAATATGGAAGAGGTGGAAATAAAGGGAATCTAGAAAATTGGAGAAGGAGCATGGCACTCTGTTTATAAAATTGAAAAAATTATGGAAGATGCCATTGTCATAAGGATAAAGAAAAAGAAGGCTTATGGACAATTACAGGAATTTAAAGAGCTCGACCTGAAAACGGAATATGAATCTTCAAAGGCTTACTACGGACTGGCCAACCAATGTTCTGTTAATATTTGTCCGTCATTTTTCAAATACTTTTTAGATGAATCAATTGTATTTACCGTTGAAAGTTTTATGGGTAAGGGAAGAAGGATTCAAAGTTTAAATCATATAGAAGCAAGCAGTCTTGGAAGAAAACTAGGGATTTTCTTTCAAGCTATGCACGGAAAATCTCCTGGTATAAAAGGATTCGGTAACCTGGTGTGGAATGGTGAGCGCCTTGAAGGTAGTGTGCAGAAAGATTCAGCTCAAATATGGCAGGCTGATAACCATTACTACGTTAGTGTTATGCATAAATTGATTGCTGCTGATTTAGAGTTTGATAGAGATATGATCGTTGAAAAGATACAAACCATAATCAAAAACAGACGAGAAAACCAACAAACCATTTCTTTAGTCAATCAAGATATAACACCAGAAAACATCATTTTCGATTATCCGGATGTTTCTCTCATTGATCCGTTTCCAAGGCTGGATTTCAATCTAAAATATGCAGGTTATTTTGTTTTTTGTTATAAATTCCTTCTGATGGCTTATTCGAATGCACCAAGGTATCAAAAAAATCAATATCATGAAAATTATGAGGTTCTTAGTAAAATAGCAGATGGTTTTATTGATGGGTACATAGATGAAAGTGAATCTTTGTATAAGCAGATAATGGATGAATACATCTTATGGACATTGTTAGAAACATATGAACACTATGAGATGTTGAGTAAAGAGAAATTAAGCCAAAAAACTGTGTTACAAATGGGGAATAAGGATATAATCCATCAGCGACTTAAATTATGTTTAGAACACTTAGTGAATTTATGTAGAATCTAATAGTTTAGTGCTAGGTATGATTCCTTCCTTTTTCATTGGATGATTATTTTAGAAAGATGCATCTAAAAACCAGGGGCAATAAATTATGTACCGGCCATGTCCAAAATAACCGTAACGGCGTCTTGATGGCTAGTGCTTTTTATATGAAGATTGATTGTGGCTTTCTACTATTAGGACTAGTGGGATGGAGAGAAATACACTCGACTCCTGTGGGACGTAGAGGAAAGGTGAGGAAAGGTTGAAACCCCACAGGCACATGTGCCGAGGAGGCTCAAGCCTTCCTCCCCGCGGAAGCGACTACACTTCGCGGAATGGAACGAATTTATATTTTCAACTGCTAGTGAATAGGAATAATAAGGTATAACCATTCGTTTTGTCCTAGCCTCCATGTTTTTTCTCGAAATGAACTGTTTTTAATTCACTTTACAACACCAGCTGCCCAAACAGGCTGTTTAGAATGAGTGCCATTCCCAAGTTAATTTACATAATATTTTTATTTTCTAAATTAACAAACAATACTGCTAAACAGCCCCTTATTGATAATCTGCCTATTTAATCGAGAAAATGAACAAAAAAGGGAGATACTTTGTCGAAAAGTATCTCCTAATAATTGAGAATATAGTTTTGCAAATGAGAATAGAATTTGTTAAATTTGATTGCTTACAGTTCTATTAAACTTCTTCTGGAATGTTAATTCCAAGACCAGCGGCTACAAGTGTACCGTATTCTGGGTCTGCTTTGTAGAAGTGCTGGATTTGACGTTCAATGATTTCAGGAATCGTTACGCCTTTCATGGCTCCAACAATGTTGTTGACAAGGTTCGCACGTTCCTCGTTGCTCAATAAGCGGTATAGATCGCCTGCTTGAGTGTAGAAGTCATCGTTGTCGTATGGTGTGCTTGCAGCATAGCCTTCGACTTCATAGGCGGCTTGCTGGTCTTGCTTGGACTCGTATGGTCCGCCAAAGCTGTTTGGCTCATAGTATACAGAGCCCCCGCCATTGGATGTTGGGTTCATTTGACCATCGCGTTGGTGGTTGTTCACTTCAACAGCAGGGCGGTTGATTGGCAAGTGGTTATGGTTCGCACCAACACGGTAGCGGTGAGCATCCGCATAGGCGAACAAACGGCCTTGCAATAATTTATCTGGTGATACATCTACGCCAGGTACTAGGTTACCAGGGGAGAATGTTGCTTGTTCTACTTCAGCGAAGTAGTTTTCAGGGTTTTTGTTAAGAACCATGCGGCCTACTTCGATTAATGGATAGTCTTTTTGAGACCATACTTTTGTTACATCGAATGGATCGAAGCGGTATGTGTTTGCATCTTCAAGCGGCATGATTTGGACACATAGCTTCCAAGATGGATAGTCTCCAGCTTCGATTGCATTATGAAGATCTTCGATATGGTAGTCAGGGTTCGTACCAGCTAGCTCTGCTGCCAATTCAGAAGATAGGTTCTTGATGCCTTGCTCGGATTTCCAGTGATACTTGATCCATACGCCTTGACCTTCAGCGTTTGTCCATTTGAATGTATGGCTTCCGAAACCATGCATATGGCGCCATGTTGCCGGGATACCACGGTCAGACATAAGAATGGTTACTTGGTGCAAGGACTCAGGAGACAGGCTCCAGAAATCCCAAACGGCATTTGGGTTTTTCAAGTGGGTTTTTGGATCACGCTTTTGCGTATGTATGAAATCTGGGAATTTGATCGCGTCACGAATGAAGAATACTGGCGTGTTGTTACCAACGATATCGTAGTTTCCTTCTTCAGTGTACAATTTAACGGCAAATCCACGCGGGTCACGCAAGGTGTCAGCTGCACCTAGTTCTCCGGCTACTGTAGAGAAACGGATGAATAATGGTGTTTTCTTACCGACTTCAGATAGGAAAGCCGCTTTCGTGTATTGTGTCACATCATTTGTTACTTCAAAGTAACCATGAGCGCCGCCGCCTTTTGCGTGAACAACACGTTCAGGTACTCTTTCACGGTTAAAGTGTGCCAATTTTTCTAATAGATGCACATCTTGGATTAGCGTAGGTCCGCGTCTGCCTGCTGTGATGGAGTTTTGGTTATCTCCAACAGGAGCGCCCCAGCTAGTTGTTAATTTTTTGCTCATTTTCCATATCACCTCTTGTTTAGGATAAACCTATTATATTAATTTTTATTTAGATTATCAATTAAAAACATCTATTTAATTAAAATTATTATAAACTAGGAAATTATTAGGCGGTGGAGGATGAGGTTTAAACAAGGGACAATTTTGTTGCCCCTGTCTAACAAAATTGGAAGATAGAAATGAGGATTTTGCTAGTATGCTTATGGGAGATGAAAAACATCAGGTAAGATCAGTGTCAAAAGGGTGAAATGAAACATGTTAGAAAGGGAAAGAAAGCTATTAAGTGTGATCTCAAGACAAATGTCTGTTGAAGGAGGATATGTTACCCATCGGTCAGGCACCTCGGATGACATGCCAATCGTAGCTGAAATCCATGGGGTCAAACAAGATGAGGCAGTCAATATATTGAAGAGATTTGGTGCATTGATTGAAACATCTGTCTCTAAAAGGACATATCAAATTCTTGGTTATTTGATTTATTTCTCCTTACACCAATGATTCATTCAAAGTGTCATCTCTATAGAAGGATTTACATTGTTCATTATATCATTCAGATGAAAATCTTTCCAATTGCATATAGATAAGATAAAATATTCATTAAACACATAAAACATATTGGAGAGGTGTGATTTAATGGCTGAGCAAGTTCGAACAATTCCGCGGCCGTTAGTACGTTTGAATCAATGGTTTATCTTTTTGAGTGTTGTGCTGACATGGGTGACGGGAATCCATGAGATATTAGCCATTCCGCTTATCGCAGGCTTAATGGGCCTGGTATTTAATTTTAATCCGATTATGAGAGCGGGAAGATTATTCTTGCGCAAAAAAACTTCAGAATATATCCCGGAGGAATGGGATCAGCAGCAATTCAATCAAACGATTGCGGTTATATGCTTAAGCGGCGGCTTGATCAGCTTTTATGCAGGCTGGAACGCGGTTGCCTATGCATTTACAATGATGGTTGCGGCTGCTTCCTTTATCGCCATTCTCGGATTTTGCATTGGCTGCTTCATCCGTTTTCAATGGAAGCAGTATAGGTATAAACGCTCCATTAAAAAGGCGTAATTCAATTATTGGCTACTTCAGGCAAGCCTCTATGACGGGTTTGTCTTTTCTTTTTAGTTAAAGGGTTCGCTGAACCTGCTTTTTAGAGAAAGAATCGATGAAAGGCTACATATAATGTGAAGACTTGTTCCTTTTTAGTTCAAGAGGTCACCATTCCTTCTGCGACTCATAAACTGTACCATGCATTCCTAGTTGACTAATATTTGAGGACGCACACTGGACGTATATCACGCATAGGATGAATTGAAAATGTTTGAGGAGGGTAACCTTGTATGTCACAATATAGAGATATCATTGCAAAGGCAGTAGTGGCAAAGGGACGAAAGTTTACGAAGGCCAATCATACGATTTGTCCTGAAAATGGCCCAACCAGCATTCTGGGCTGCTGGATCATTAATCATACGTATGAAGCCAAGAAGATTGGCAAGAAAGTAGAAATTGCAGGATACTATGATGTCAACATCTGGTATTCATATTGCAAAAATACCAAAACAGAGGTAAAAACGGAGAAGGTTCCCTATAAAGATGTTATCAAGCTGAAATACAGGGACCAGACCGTTTATGATGACAATGAAGTCATCGCAAAGGTTGTGCAGCAGCCGAATTGCATTGAATGCTTGATATCCCCTTGCGGAGAGAAAATTGCGGTTCATGTTGAACGCGAGTTCCTGGTTGAAATAATCGGGGAAACCAAATTATCCGTAGCTATCCTGGAAAATGTATCGAGCGACGAAGAAAGCTGGGAATTTGATGTGGATGATGAAGAATTAGAGGATATTAATCCGAATTTCCTTCATGATGAAGAATCATCCTCCTCTGAACACGAAGAGTCAAGCGGCGGAATGCCCCCTCGAAAAAGACCAGTAAAAGATAATAGGGACTGAGCACTAGAGAGGGAACTCTCTAGTTTTTTTATGGAATCTTATGGATGAGACAGGCAACTTTTTTCGGCGGATGTACTTGAGTGCTATGTTATAATATTTTATGATAACTCCTCTCTGAACTCAGGTGCATAAAGCTTTAGACGATCTGCCTGGGACAGAGCTTTAGATAAAGAAGGAAAAGAAAGGTTTTGGGAAAATGGAAGTGGCTGCATACACGCCGATGATACAGCAATATTTACGGATAAAAGCCGATTACCAGGACGCGTTTTTGTTTTTCCGTCTTGGTGATTTTTATGAAATGTTTTTCGAGGATGCGATGACAGCCTCAAAGGAATTGGAAATTACTCTTACCGCCAAGAATGGGGGCGGAGACCAGAAAATTCCGATGTGCGGGGTCCCGTATCACTCGGCACAGTCTTATATTGAAACGCTAGTGGACCGCGGTTATAAGGTGGCCATTTGTGAGCAAACAGAAGACCCTAAAGCAGCAAAGGGCGTTGTAAAACGTGAGGTTGTGCAGCTCGTTACTCCGGGAACGATGATGGAGGGCAAAGGTCTGTCTGATAAGGAAAATAATTACCTTGCCTCTATTTCCGAAATTCCAGGAGGATATGGGGTCGGCTATCTTGATTTAACAACCGGCGAAAACCGGGTTACGCATTTTGCTGACTTCAAGGAAGTCTTGAATGAGGTATCGGTCATTGGATCTCGTGAGGTCGTTGTCGCACCGGACTTAGGCGCTGAAAGGGAAGTTCAATTAAAGGAACGCGGGATTGCTGCGATTTCCTATGAAGCAGATCAAGAGATAAAGGAGCCATTCGCTGCCTTGCTGGCAGACGTTAAACAGGACGGACTGCCTGAGACGCTGGCTCGTCTCTTCAATTATATAGAGCGCACGCAAAAACGCAGCCTCGATCATATCCAGGCAGCTGAGCATTACCGATCAGAACAATATTTAAAGATTGATTATTTCTCCAAGCGAAATCTCGAGCTGACGGAAACCATTCGTTCTAAAGGGAAGAAGGGGTCTCTTCTTTGGCTTCTGGATGAGACAAAGACGGCCATGGGCGGAAGAAGACTAAAGCAATGGATTGAGCGGCCGCTTATCAATGAAACAGAAATAGAAGCACGCCTATCCATGGTGGAAACCTTCATGGACCGATTCTTCGAGCGCGAGGAATTGCGGGAGCTGCTTCATGAAGTCTATGATCTGGAACGATTAACAGGTCGAGTTTCGTATGGGAATGTGAATGCCCGCGACCTTTTACAGCTGAAGCGTTCCTTGCAGCAGGTTCCCGCCATCATTGATGTCATGGGTCGTCTGCCGAATGAGGCAGCGCAGACAATCGCTGCCAGAATGGACCCTTGTGAGGAAGTGACGGACATCCTTGAGCGTGCCCTTCATGAAAGCCCGCCTATCTCCATTAAAGAAGGCGGCATTATTCGCGAAGGATATAATGAAGATCTTGACCGCTACCGTGATGCATCAAAGAACGGAAAGACATGGATTGCTCAGCTTGAGCAGCGGGAGCGAGAGCGGACTGGCATTCGTTCCTTGAAGGTCGGCTATAATCGAGTATTCGGTTATTATATTGAAATCACAAAAGCGAATCTTCATCTCCTCCATGATGACCGCTATGACCGCAAGCAAACATTGGCCAATGCAGAGCGTTATATCACGCCTGAGCTGAAGGAGAAGGAAACAATCATCCTTGAGGCAGAAGAGAAAAGCACGGGACTTGAGTATGACCTCTTCTGTGAGCTAAGAGATCATATTAAGGAATATATTCCGCGTTTGCAGCAGCTGGCTCAAGAAATCAGTGAACTGGATTGCCTGCAATGCTTCTCCACGATTAGTGAGCGCCAGCATTATGTGAGGCCAACCTTCTCGCATGATAAGACGATGATTATTGAGAATGGACGCCATCCGGTGGTCGAAAAAGTTCTTAAAACACAGGAATATGTGCCGAATGATTGCAAAATGGACAAGCATAATGAGATACTCCTGATTACTGGACCGAATATGGCCGGTAAGAGTACGTATATGCGCCAAATTGCCTTAACATCCATCATGGCGCAAATCGGCTGCTTTGTTCCGGCAGATAAAGCCGTTTTGCCGATTTTTGACCAAGTATTCACGCGTATTGGTGCTGCCGATGATTTGATTTCCGGCCAAAGTACGTTCATGGTCGAGATGCTAGAGGCCAATCATGCGATTACGAATGCGACAGAGCGAAGCCTGCTTTTATTTGACGAGATTGGACGCGGCACATCCACCTATGATGGAATGGCGCTTGCACAGTCCATCATTGAATACATCCATAATCATATTGGGGCAGCGACTCTCTTCTCGACGCACTACCATGAAATGACCGTGCTTGCCGATAAGCTGGATAACCTGAAGAATGTTCACGTTCGAGCGGTTGAGCAAAACGGCAAAGTCATCTTCCTGCATAAGGTAGTTGATGGGCCGGCAGACCGTAGCTACGGTATTCACGTGGCTCAGCTGGCAGAAATGCCGCAGGCGGTTATTACAAGGGCGAAGGAGATCCTAACCGTTCTTGAGGATGGGAAGAAGAAAGCGCCTGAGGTGAAAACAGCGGAGGTCCAAACTCCAGCACGTGAGGAAGCAGCGGCTGAACAAGCGCAGCTATCCTTCTTTGGCGCGGCGGATGAAAAGGAAACGAAGAAACCGTTAAAAGGAAAAGAACAGAAGGCCATTGAGGAATTGAAGTCATTATCCGTCTTGGAAATGACACCGCTTGAAGCGTTGAATGCCCTCTATGCGCTGCAGAAGAAATTGAAATAATACATGAACGGAAAGGAGCAGGCCAAATGGGAAAGATAGTGCTGTTAGATGATTTATTGTCCAACAAGATTGCAGCTGGGGAAGTGGTCGAACGGCCATCCTCGGTCGTGAAGGAATTGGTTGAAAATGCTATCGATGCTAACAGTACGGTCATCGAGATCTATGTCGAGGAGGCCGGCTTGCAATCAATCCGGATTATCGATAATGGCGAAGGAATGGAAGAGGACGATGCCGTCAATGCCTTCCACCGCCATGCAACAAGTAAAATCAAGGATGAGAACGACCTCTTCCGAATCCGGACGTTAGGGTTCAGAGGAGAGGCTCTTCCTTCCATTGCCTCTGTCTCAAAGTTTGAACTGAAAACATCAACCGGGGAAGGTCCCGGCACGAGAGTCTATCTAGAAGGCGGAAAGCTGATCACGAAGGAATCGTATTCAAGCCGTAAGGGGACGGATATTGTGGTCAGTGAGCTCTTCTTTAATACACCTGCTAGACTGAAGTACGTCAAAAGCGTGCATACCGAGCTCGGGAATATCACGGATGTGGTAAACAGACTGTCCTTGTCACATCCGGACATTTCCTTTAAGCTCGTTCATAATGACCGAGTCTTGCTGCAAACCTCGGGGAATAAAAACCCGCTCCAAGTGCTCGCAGGCATTTATGGGATGCAGACCGCTCAGAAGATGCTGCCATTTGAGGCGTCCACTCTTGATTTCTCTATCAAGGGCTATGCCGGTTCACCCGAGATGACACGTGCCTCGCGCAATTATATGACCATTCTCGTGAATGGGCGCTTTATTAAGAATTTCGTGATTGCTAAGGCCATCCTTGAAGGCTATCATACATTATTGCCGATTGGGCGCTATCCGATTGTTCTCTTGAATATTGAAATGGACCCGCTCCTGGTTGATGTCAATGTCCATCCATCGAAAATGGAGGTTCGTTTCAGCAAGGAGCAAGAATTGATGGAGCTCATTCGGGACGCAATTAAACAAACCTTTAAGAAGGAAACGCTCATCCCAAGCGGTGCGCCGGTAAAGCGTGAAGAAAAGCCGAAATCTGAACAAGCGCAATTCACATTTATGGAAAGACCGTCACCTGAGAAACAGCCTGTCGTTCCGACTCCTCCGGCCATCCCATCAGGTGCGGATGGATTCTCGGTAATCTATGAGCCGCCTGAAACAGCTAAGGAGCCAACAGAACACATGGCACCTATTCCAGAACAGCCTGCACACGCTGAAGAGCCACCCGTTTGGCAGGATGAGGAGCCTGAACAAGAGGTGAGTTATACGGACGAATCAGCAGAAATCGAGCAGGATGAGCCGACTCAGCAGGCACAGCCCAAAGTGGAGCGGGAAAGCCGGATTCCGCCGCTCTATCCAATTGGCCAGCTGCATGGCACCTACATCCTTGCCCAGAATGATCAAGGCTTGTACATGATTGACCAGCATGCTGCCCAGGAACGGATTAAATATGAATTCTTTAAGGAAAAGGTCGGAGAGGTTAATAAGGAGCTGCAGGACATGCTCGTTCCGCTCACACTTGAATACTCAACAGATGATTTCATCAAGCTGGAGGAGAATAAAAGTGAGCTTGAGGCGGTTGGAGTATTCCTTGAGCCGTTCGGCCAAAACAGCTATATCGTCCGTTCCCACCCAACCTGGTTCCCAGCTGGGATGGAGGAGCAAATCATCGACGAAATGATCCATCAAGTACTGACGCTGAAAAAGGTGGATATCAAAAAGCTGCGCGAAGAAGCAGCCATTATGATGAGCTGTAAAGGCTCCATTAAGGCTAATCGCCATTTGCGCAATGATGAGATAACCGCCTTGCTTGACGAGCTGCGGCATACGAATGACCCATTCACATGCCCGCACGGACGCCCAATCATTATCCACTACTCGATATATGAGCTGGAAAAGATGTTTAAGAGGGTTATGTAAGACAAAAATTAATAGCAATCAGTTGATCTTATCTCCTTTTGAAAAGGATCTATCATCAAGCAGGATTGCTTGAGAAGTCAATGATGGCAGTGGAACGTTCAGTTTCGACTAAGCTGAATATTCTACTGCTTTTTATCTTTATAGGAAATAATTGTATAGGTTATTCAAAAGGTTTCGAGATGCTGAGACAATGATGAGGCATGTACATAGATAAGCCGATTGTATAAATAACAGGAGTGGAAATCATTGGACTGGAAGCTATTATATTATTACTTTATTGTGTGGTTAATGATAAAAAACGGAGAAGGGGTAGAAATAAACTGGAATAATCCGCACTTTTTTACCCTTTTACTAATCCTCATCACCTTTATTATTTTGATTTTGAATAGAATAAATGCGTTAGAAGAAACGGGTTTTCGTTATAGGTACATGCTGATTGGTATGGTCATGGCTTTTGTTCTTTATTATCTAGAAGAGTATTTTCTAGGATAATAACTGATTTACTCACTGTAACGATCATTTTTACAATTTCCGCTAATTATTATTCTTAGAATAATAGTGCAGGGGATGGTCTAATGATGAATAGAGGTGGATGAGATGATGCAAATTGAATATAGTCAAAAGAAATTTGAAAATGTGGATATTACAAACCTCGTTTTGTTTCATGGAGAAGTTGATTTTTCTACCTCAGTCATCTATCATTTTAGCGCAGGCAATATGGGTGTAGAATATGCTGATGGATTTGTAGAGGATTTTTTGATGAATATCAATAAATATCCACTACATATGAAAGTGGAAAATGATGAAATTAATTACGCAGAAATCGTGAATTTATTAAGTGTGAATCAAATCAATTTCCATGAAATTTTCCACAATGAAAACTATTGCTGTTTTA
Organism: Bacillus sp. FJAT-27916; assembly: GCF_001183965.1. Lineage (GTDB taxonomy): Bacteria > Bacillota > Bacilli > Bacillales > Pradoshiaceae > Pradoshia. Next base: position 2,377,147 of record NZ_LFZV01000001.1, on the reverse strand, counting down.
ATATTACCATTCATAATGAAGATGAATTCCGAAAAGTTTATCCGTACTTCTTTGTTGCTGCTACCTGTAACTTAACAGCGATGTACACCATGCCACTTGATTTTTTATGGATGGAACCTCTAAAAGAATCTGATATCAATTCTACATTTATGGCAGACTTTAAGAAAGAAGGAGAAACCTTAATAGCTTTAGGTTTTGATGGAGAAGGGGTCGAAATCTGGACTACAGATAATGATTTGGCTGTTAATGACTTCTATATATCCAAACTAGAGGATAAGTATATTTTTCAAATGAATGATTAACCTTTGGTTACCCCGAAAAAGAAACCGAATGAATCACAGTTTCTCTGATTCATTCGGTTCTTTATTTTGCTCAGGTTCAATCGTGTTCTCCTGTTTTTCACTCCAAAGCTTATATTTCTCCAAATCATCCTTCACCTGCTTTGCCGTAAAGGCGATAACGGCAGCATCATCCGCAAAACCAAGCCCAAAGATAAAGTCTGGTATGACATCAATCGGTGTCACGAAGTAAAGAATAGCTGCGATGATGGCCAGGATGGAGCGGGTGGGGATTTCTGTATACTCTCCTTTGGCATAGGAGCGGAACATGCTGAAGAGGAGCTGTAGCGGCTCCCATACGCCATCGAGAGAGCTGCGATTCTTCGATGATTTTTTGTTTGCATCGTCTAGCAGTTCACTTGATTTCTCAGTATTTCCTAAGATTGATTTGGCTCTTTCGATATATTTCCCTAATGAGAAAGGTTCCTTTGTTTCTTTTGTTTCTTCCGTCATAGTGGTTCCTCCAATAGTTTACTTCCTTTTATTTTAATGGAAATATGGGGTAGTTACAATTAATCCTACCCAGAATTGGATGGATTGAATCTTCTATGGCGTAAGATAGATAGAACGGACGGTTGTCCTTGTGAAAGGCGTACCCTGCTCGGTTGTTCCTTCGATATCTACGGTAATATTATAGGTCCCTTCCTTTGTGATGGAAGGGAGAGGGTGCTGTGCTGCCCCTTGGGCTTTAGTGGTAAATTCATGGATGAGGGTGCCGCTTCGGTCAATCATTCTCCATTGGCAGCTGTAAATAGCTTTCTTACTTGATTGGCTCCTGAATAGGAGTTTTTTCTTTGAGTTCATGATTGTCAAGGCGGGCAGGATGATTTGTACTGGGCTAGGCAGGTGGATGTTACCGATAAATAGGAATGCGTCATTCTTGGGGGATTGCAAGGAAAGCTCCCAAGTACCCGGCTCTGCATGGTCCAGTTCAAAAGGATGAAGCCATGCACCTCCGAAATACGATTTCTCCGGCAGAGCAATAGGTTGTTGTGCTGGAATAATCGTGCCGGAGGGGGAGCGAAGGGTCACTTTGGTTTCTTTGTCAGCGCTCATTGTAAAAAGGGTGACTTCCGCTTCTTTTTCGATCGAAAAGGAGAGCTTGACAAACTGTCCGGCAGGGAGCGGTCCGCCGCGGATGATGTGGTTCGCTTCCGTTTCAAGGGATTCTTCTGGAATGGGTCCTTTTGTTAGAATAGAGGAAGGTTCTGTGCTTTTTAAGAAAGGCTCTGCTTTTGAGAAGAAGCGCGACCCAATTCGGATGCTGTCATGATCAAGGCTTTGATCTGTGAATAAATGTTTTCCGTATGGAAGCACCGTGCTCCACACATTTACGAGGCCGTCGTTCTCCCCGTAGGAGGATAGGTAGGCTCCGCCTAAGGATAAGCTTGAAAAGGCAGGACCGCGGCTAGCTCCGGCTGCAGTGAAATAGGTGTTTTTATTTATGTTTTTATTTTGATCGGTCAGGGAGCGAAAATGGGTCATTTCCCCTGTTTGAAGGGAAAACGTGCCATCATCCTTTTGGCCGAGCAATTCGGCAAGCCAGGAGGCATACCAGCTGTAGGATAAGTCAGCTAAATGAGATCCTTTATGTGGTGCAGATAAGCTTAGGACTCGGCCGGCGTACGGATAGGCGTCGTAGTGAATGAGAGCTGCTTGCACATCAATTCCGCCCTTGCTATGGGCAATGATATTAAGCTTTTGCCCAAAATAGGTTGAAATCTCTTTTAATATAGTAGAAAGTAACTTTCCGTTATCCCATTGACTGCGTGATCCTTTGCCTTCAGAATCATAGAGCTCGACGAAAACGGATTGATACCCGGCCAAACATGCGATTCTTTCCATATCATTTAAACCGTGGTAGATCGTTTCTTCATTCCAGCTGCTGGCTGAACTGTTTCTTCCTTGAACAAAAACAATTGGCGGATAAGACGGGGTGCGGACGTCTGGAGCTTTACCTAGAAACCACTTTCCTGGAACAGCCTGTGAATCAATGACAATCACTCCCTTTCGCATAATTAACAGCTCTATGTTTGAAAAGGTAACAAAGTTCAAGGATATGGGCAACGGTCCTCAGTCCCAGCGATGATAAAATTTCTTCAATCGGCTGGTATATTATCAAAATCTGCTGTCCATAATGGACAGGTATCCATTAACATTATTCGTTCATATCCCGTTTTATGGTAAGATAATAAAAAAGATATAGGGCAGTGAGAAATACATATGGATAAACAAAAACTAATCGTCATCATCGGACCGACAGCGGTTGGTAAGACCAAGCTATCGATTGAACTGGCAAAGCGGTTTGATGGAGAAATCATCAGTGGAGATTCTGCACAGATCTTTAAAGGGATGGATATCGGGACAGCAAAAATCAGTGAAGATGAGGCTGAAGGTATTCCGCATCATTTAATTGATGAGAGGGAAGCAGGCGAATCCTATACGGTTTATGAATTCAAGGAAGCAGTCCAAAGGGAGATTGCAGACATTGCGAGCAGGGGGCGTATCCCTATTATCGTAGGCGGAACGGGACTTTATATTCAATCGGTGCTTTATGATTATCAATTTCCGGAAACCGCTGCAAACCCCGAAATCAGAGCTGAACTGGAAGAAAAAGCTGAAACAGAGGGACGGGACGCTTTATATGCGACCTTGAAAGAGATTGACCCGGAAGCGGCTGAGAAGATTCATCCTAATAACGTCAAGCGGGTCGTTAGGGCGCTTGAGGTCTATTACACATCAGGTGTGCGTTTCAGTGAACAGCAGCAATCCGCGGACAAAACGGAGAATTACGATGCAGCTGTCATTGGATTGACGATGGAGCGGGATTTGTTGTACAGCCGAATCAATCAGCGAGTTGATATCATGATGAAGGCTGGTTTAGTCGATGAGGTCAAGAGGTTTTACGACCGTGGATTAATGGAAACACAATCCTTGCAGGCGATTGGCTATAAGGAGTTTAATGGATATTTTGAAGGGAAAGAAACAATAGAACAAGTATCAGAAGCTATTAAGCAGAACACAAGAAGGTTCGCAAAAAGACAATTTACATGGTTTCGTAATAAAATGGATGTAAATTGGTTCGATATGTCCGATATAGACCATATCGATGATAAAATAGAAGAAATATCCGCTTATGTGGCAGGAATGCTGCGCTTAAAAGCGAATAGATAAATATAGAGAGAAATGAGGAGGCAAAAATAATGAAACAAGGAATTAACATTCAAGATCAAATTTTGAATCAGCTTCGCAAGGAAAACATCTTTGTTACCATTTTCCTATTAAACGGGTTTCAGTTAAGAGGGCTTATCAAGGGCTTTGATAATTTCACTGTCTTAATCGAAACAGAGGGCAAGCAGCAACTGGTGTATAAGCATGCGATTTCTACTTTTGCTCCTCAAAAAAATGTACAAATTGACCTTGAAGGTTAAGGACTGATAGAAAAAACAGGTTCCGGGAATATTCCTGGGCCTGTTTTTTGGTTATATGGAAGATTGGGAGTAAGGAGCATCTTTTACGTCTTTATTTGGCTCCAGGGGAATAGATATAAAAGAAGGCAATTATTTTCCGGGAAAGCGCAGAATGTGACAATGGAGCTGCCTGCGCCGGAGAAATAGCAATTTCTATGTAAGATAAAGAGGGCTGGTGTCCGATTCTGACTAAGAATTGTCGAAAAGAAGAGGAGAAGCCTTGGCATAATGAGGTGATAAGGTGGAAAAGCAGCCGATGCGCGTGAGAAATAATGGACAAATCAACGTCGTGTTAAAGAATGACCACTCAAAGAAGCTTGAGAAGCCGTTCATATCAGCGCCGATACCAACTCGGGAAATTCCTTCCCACCATATTGCTTTAAAGGAAATAGAGGAAGAACTGAATGAATTGGTCGGCATGGAGGAAATGAAACGTGTGATCAAGGAAATATATGCGTGGATCTATGTGAATAAGCAAAGAGAAGAGGCTGGTCTGAAAACGCAAAAACAAGCATTGCATATGATGTTTAAGGGGAACCCGGGAACAGGGAAGACAACGGTGGCGAGGCTGATTGGGAAATTATTCGTGAAAATGAATGTATTATCCAAAGGGCATTTAATAGAAGCGGAGCGGGCAGACCTTGTCGGGGAGTACATCGGTCACACTGCGCAAAAGACGCGTGACCTAGTAAAGAAGGCGATTGGAGGCATTCTATTTGTGGATGAGGCCTATTCGCTTGGGAGAGGCGGAGAGAAGGACTTTGGAAAGGAAGCGATCGATACGCTTGTCAAGCATATGGAGGACCGTCAGCATGAGTTCATCCTGATTCTTGCAGGCTATTCGCAGGAAATGAATCATTTCCTCACCTTGAACCCAGGCCTCCATTCGCGCTTTCCTATCGTGATTGATTTCCCGGATTACTCGGTTGATCAATTAATGGAGATTGCCTCAAGAATGCTCGCAGAGAGGCAGTATGCTTTTTCACTCGATGCCAGCAGGCAGCTCCGTGAACATTTGTATGCATTAACAAGTATTCTTAGATTGTCAACCTTCTCGAATGGGCGATATATTCGTAATATCATAGAACGGGCCATTCGAACCCAGGCGATGCGCCTTCTGATGAGTGATCAATATGACCGGAAGGAATTAATGACACTCAGGAGCAGTGATTTGGATTTTGAATCAGAGGAACAATAAAAAAGCAGCGATTAATCGCTGCTTTTTTGCATCCGGACAACTGGCAGCTGCCAGTTGTTTAAGTAGGACAGCATCCTAAGGGCCGTGACGATTAGGAATAGAATTAATAGCTGTATGTTGGACGTCAATAGGCCAAAGCCGATGAGAAGCCCGGCAATCCCAGCCCAAATGGCGTAAATCTCTGATTGCAGCAAGATGGGCTTGCGTCCTGCCAGTACATCTCGGACGATGCCGCCGCCGCTTCCGGTAAGAATGGCCGCAAATGTGACTGCCACAATTGGCGCATCCATCTCTACAGCTTTCAAAGCTCCTTGTATAGCAAATGCACTGAGGCCGATCGCATCAAAGAAATTCCCCCATTTATTCCAGTGGGGAAGCAGTGACCGGTGGAAGAGGCAGGTCAATCCGATCGAGATAAAGGCAATCAAGAATAATTGGTCCTGATGCCACAACTGGGCAAGGGGAATTCCGAGCAGGATATTTCTGACCGCCCCTCCTCCAAACGCTGTTACATACCCTAATAAATAAATGCCGAACAAATCATATTCCTCTTCCATAGCGACAAGTGCACCACTGATGGCAAAGGCAATTGTCCCAATGATACTTAATAAATCCCAACTCATCTATATCCCTCTTTTTTTCCTTAAAAAATGAACTATTTTATAATATCACCTACTTTGGAGGTTTGGAACGGTTTATTTTTTTGGTATGATAAGAAAATGACATCGTATATAGGAAGTGAACAGATGGAAGAAACATATGAAAAAGCGATACTTGTCGGCTGTCAAAGAGAAGGTGTGGAGGATGAGCGATTCCAGTACTCGATGGACGAGCTTGAGTCCTTGACTGAGACAGCTGGAGGAAAGGCATTGGTGACGATTTCACAAAAGCGCGTCAAGCCCCATCCGGCGACATACATAGGGAAGGGAAAGGTGGATGAGCTGATTCCGCTCGTGGAAGAGCTCGAGCCTGATGTTGTCATCTTTAATGATGAGCTTTCCCCAAGTCAAATCCGCAATCTTGGCAAGGAGCTGGGTGTACGGATTGTCGACAGAACCCAGCTGATTTTGGATATCTTTGCTCAGCGCGCCCGCTCGAAGGAAGGGCAGATGCAAGTCGAGCTTGCTCAGCTGCAATACATGCTTCCTCGCCTTGCCGGGCAGGGGACAGAGCTTTCCCGCTTAGGGGGCGGAATCGGGACGAGAGGACCGGGTGAGACGAAGCTTGAGTCAGACCGCCGTCATATCCGCCGCCGGATTGATGAAATTAAGCGTCAGCTTGAAGCCGTCGTGAAGCACCGCGAGCGCTACCGTGCGCGCCGCAAGCGCAATAACCGCTTCCAAATGGCGCTTGCCGGTTATACAAATGCCGGTAAGTCAACGTTGTTCAATCAATTATCAGAGGCCGATTCGTATGAGGAGAACCAATTATTCGCGACACTAGACCCTATGACGCGCGAATGTATGCTGCCAAGCGGCTACAAAATTCTGATCAGTGACACGGTCGGTTTCATCCAAGACCTGCCGACCTCCCTGGTTGCTGCGTTCCGTTCTACTCTAGAAGAGGTGACTGAGGCTGATGCCATTATGCATGTGGTTGATTCCTCCCACCCGGACGCCTTCCATCATGAGGAGACGGTCCAGAAGATCATTAAGGACCTTGGCGCAGAGGAGATTCCGCAGCTGATTGTCTATAATAAAAAGGATATTGCCGACCCGGGATTTGTGCCAACCTCACGAGAGAAATCCATCCATATCTCTGCGCGCAAAGAGAAGGATATTCACATCCTGCTTGCTGAAATGGAGAAGATGGTGGAGAGCTTTATGGAGCCATATGCCGTCATGATTCCGGCAAGGGAAGGGAAAATCATTTCCCGGCTGCAGGAGGAGACAATCGTGAAGTCAAGGGAATTCAATGAAGCGAATGAAACCTATGCCATTGAGGGTCTTGCCCTAACGGATCATGCCATCATGAGTGTTATCAAAAATTATGAATAGAAGAAGGTATTAAGATGTTTGAACAATTAAAGAACGGCGAGAAAATTAGAGAAACCGTTCGTGAAGCAGAACAGCTGATCCGTGAGCGGACAGCTGAAATTGAAGAAGTAGTGGATTACAATACCGCAAAGGTGCTCCGTGCCTTTCAGAAGAATAAGGTGAGCGATGCTCATTTCAATCCTTCGACTGGCTATGGATATGATGATATTGGTAGAGATACATTGGAGCGCATTTATGCGGATGTGTTCTCTGCTGAAGCGGCCCTAGTCCGCCCGCAGATTATTTCAGGAACACACGCCATCTCCACCTGTTTATTCGGTGTACTTCGTCCGGGTGATGAACTCGTCTATATGACAGGCAAGCCATACGATACACTGGAGGAGATTGTCGGCATCAGGGGAAGTGGCGTTGGCTCCTTGCGTGAATACCAAATTGGTTATCAATCCGTCAGTTTGACTGAGGAAGGGCAGATTGATTATGAGGCTGTTGCACAAGCGATTAAGCCGACTACAAAGATGATTGGCATTCAGCGTTCGAAAGGATATGATACACGCCCATCCTTTACCGTTGACCAGATCAAGGAAATGATTCAATTCGTTAAGACAATCAAGCCGGATGTCGTTGTGTTTGTGGACAACTGCTATGGTGAGTTTGTTGAGCGAATGGAGCCGACAGATGTCGGGGCCGATCTGATGGCAGGATCGCTTATCAAGAACCCTGGCGGCGGTCTCGCCAAAACCGGCGGATATATTGCAGGACGTGCTGACTTGGTTGAGCGATGCGCCTTCCGTCTTACATCCCCTGGAATCGGGGCAGAAGCAGGGGCCTCCCTTTACAGTCTGCTTGAGATGTATCAAGGGTTCTTCCTTGCTCCCCATGTAGTAGGGCAGTCGCTTAAGGGGGCTCTCTTCACAGCAGCAATGCTAGAGCGCTGGGGCTTCAATCCAACGCCATCCTGGCAGGAACCGCGTACCGACTTGATTCAAGCAGTCCAATTCCATGACAGGGACAAGATGGTTGCCTTCTGTCAGGAAATCCAGTATGCTTCACCAGTAAATTCGCATGTTACCCCATACCCGGCCTATATGCCTGGCTATGAGGATGATGTCATTATGGCGGCTGGTACGTTCATCCAAGGGGCGAGTATTGAACTGACAGCGGATGGTCCGCTTCGTCCGCCATACACAGCCTTCGTGCAAGGCGGATTGACGTATTCACATGTGAAGATTGCCGTTTGTACGGCGATTGATCGCTTAATAGAGAAGAAAATGATCTGATCGTACTCCCTGTTGAATGAAGCGGGCGGGAAACTTAAATGGGTTTTCCGCCCGCTTTTTTGACGCGTGCAAACAAGCTGCTCTTATCTGTGTGCCATTCATGCACAAAAATGGGTAGATATGTTATCATAGTCAAATCATGAACAGGGGGTAATCAACGTTGATTAACTGGAGTATATTCCTTGAAACGGAATTTTGGATAGACTTAGGAATTTCCATTGGGGTTTTCTTGCTGTTCCTCATCTTCCGAAAACTATTCGCCAAATATGTTTTCACGCTCATGTTAAGGGTCGCAAAAAAGACGCCGACAGAATTATTGACTAATATATTTTTAGCCTTTGAAAAGCCCATTCGATGGGGGTTCTTGTTTATTGGGCTGTATTTCTCCGCTAAATACTTCCCGTATTTTAATGAGAAAAGTGATTTCTTCGTTAAGATTATGTCATCATCTGTCATCATCTTCATCGGCTGGGGGCTGTATAATCTTGCAGCCTCTTCCTCGGCTATTTTCACACGAATGAAAGGCCGTTATATGCTGGATGCAGACGATGTATTAGTGCCGTTCTTCTCTAAAGCACTCCGCTTTATCATTTTCGCGATTGGTTTTAGTATGATTGCTTCTGAGTTTGGCTACAACATCGGCACATTTGTTGCTGGATTAGGACTTGGCGGTGTAGCTATTGCATTTGCGGCTAAGGATGCGTTATCCCACTTGCTGGGCGGCTTTGTCATCATTACCGAGAAGCCCTTTAAGATTGGGGACTGGGTCATGACGCCAGATGTAGAGGGGACGATTGAAGACATCTCCTTTAGGAGCACGAAGATCCGAACGTTTGCGCAGGCTGTGGTCACGATGCCGAATGCAACGCTCGCAAACGGCCCGATCACGAACTGGAGCCAGATGGGCAAAAGGCAAATCAGCTACCATTTCACACTTGCTCCGGATACGTCGAAGGACCAGCTGCAAAGGATTGTCAGTGAAATTGAGATGTATCTAAAGAACAATGATGAGGTCCATCCGGAAACCATTCTTGTGAAGTTTGACCATTTCAATGAAATGGGCTTCAGCATCATGGTGTATTTGTTTACGAAAACAACCGTATGGTCCGATTATTTGCAGGTGAAAGAGGAATTGAATCTGAAGATTGTGGAGCTTCTCGAGAAAGAGGGCGCTGCCATTGCCTTACCTAGCAGGAGGGTATATGTGGACCAAGATTCAGAGTTTGCGAAAGCGCTAGATTAGAAATGAATAGGTTAGGCATCAATGGGTTTCTTCATCGGAAGAAGCCCATTATTTATGCTGAATGGTGAATATTTTATGAAAATAAAGCGGGTTACACAGATTTACACCTAATTTTCTGTATAATCAGAATTGTTGCCAGGTAAAGGGGAAGGGAGAAATTATGACAATCAGAGGGATTAATCATTTATTGTTTTCTGTGTCTGGTTTAAATCGCTCCATTTTATTTTATCAGCAGGTGTTCGACGCAAAGTTGCTTGTCAAGGGGAGGACGACCGCCTACTTTGATTTGAATGGAATGTGGCTTGCCTTGAATGAGGAGGGTGGTATTCCCAGAAAGGAAATCAATGAGTCCTATACCCATATTGCCTTTTCAATCGATGAAGCAGATTTTCAGCCTATGCTGGGAAAGCTGAAAAAGCTTAATGTGAATATACTTGAGGGGAGAGAGCGGGATAGGAGGGATCGGCGTTCCATCTATTTCACCGATCTGGATGGGCATAAATTTGAATTCCATACAGGCACTCTCAAGGAACGACTCGACTATTATCGGGAAGAGAAAGGGCATATGACGTTTTATTTGGATGACGATTGATCTAGGGATGATAAAAAAGACCTGTATGCCATGTTTCTCGGAAGAAAAGGACATAAAAGGGTTTAAGTGTGGTGGATTAAGGAAAAATGAAAAAAGTCGCAATCGTTCGATCAAAAAGCATGTTAGAAAACCTAACATGGAATTGACAATTAAATTTACATACCATACACTATAATTATCCTATTAATGATTAAGGAGGAGGCAGTGGTGAGCGGTAACATTAGAAGAACGATGCCACTTTTTCCAATGAGTATTGTCATGCAGCTGACCGATTTAACCGCGCGGCAGATTCGCTATTATGAGGAACATGAGTTAGTACAGCCTGCCAGAACTGAGGGTAACAGGCGGATGTTTTCATTGAATGACATCGACCGTCTGCTTGAGATCAAGGAGTTGCTTGACCAAGGAATCAATATGGCAGGTATTAAGAAAATCCTTGGCGGTTCTGAGGTCGTTTCGGAAGAAAAGGACGAGCCGAAAGAAACGCCAAAGCCTGAGCTGACAGATGCCCAGCTTCGCAAGCTTTTGCGAGATGAGCTTCTGCAAGCGGGACGCTTCACGACAAGAGGAGGCGCTCGTTCAGGAGACATGCACCGGTTTTTTCATTAAATTTAAATAAATGAGATTCACATTCAAGGAGGAAGAGGTAAATGGGGAAATATACTGCAGACGATATTAGAAAGTTAGCGAAAGAGGAAAACGTCAAATTTATTCGTTTACAGTTCACGGATATTTTGGGAACAATTAAGAATGTAGAGATTCCGGTAAGCCAGCTCGACAAAGCTTTAGACAACAAAATGATGTTTGACGGATCTTCTATTGAAGGATTTGTCCGTATTGAAGAATCTGATATGTACTTGTATCCAGATTTAGATACATGGGTTATTTTTCCTTGGACTGCTGAAAAAGGAAAAGTGGCTCGTTTGATCTGTGACATCTACAATCCAGATGGAACGCCATTTTCCGGAGATCCCCGTGCGAATCTTAAACGCATCTTAGGCGAAATGAAAGAACTTGGCTTCACAAACTTCAACGTAGGGCCTGAGCCGGAATTCTTCCTGTTTAAATTAGATCAGGCAGGGGAGCCGACGCTTGAACTGAATGATAAAGGCGGATACTTTGACCTTGCGCCAACTGATCTTGGCGAAAACTGCCGCCGCGATATCGTGCTTGAACTTGAAGAGATGGGCTTTGAAATCGAAGCTTCTCACCATGAGGTAGCTCCTGGTCAGCACGAGATTGACTTCAAATATGCGGATGCGATCACAGCTTGTGACCAAATCCAAACCTTCAAGCTAGTCGTAAAGACAATCGCCAGAAAGCACGGCTTGCACGCAACATTCATGGCGAAACCATTATTCGGTGTTAACGGCTCCGGAATGCACTGCAACCTTTCCTTATTCAATGAAGGTGTAAACGTGTTCCATGATAAAGAAGGAGAATTGGAAATGAGTGATACCGCTCGCCAATTCATCGCTGGTGTCATCGAGCATGCTCCTGCCTTCACAGCCGTGACAAACCCAACGGTTAACTCATACAAACGTCTTGTGCCTGGCTATGAAGCGCCTTGCTATGTTGCATGGTCCGCACGCAACCGCAGCCCGCTTGTCCGTATCCCTGCTTCTCGCGGATTGAGCACACGCGTAGAAGTGCGCAGTGTTGACCCGACAGCAAATCCATACCTGGCAATGGCCGTTCTATTGAGCGCCGGATTAGACGGAATCAAAAACAACAAACAAGCTCCAGCGCCAATTGACAGAAACATCTATGTCATGAATGCAGCTGAGCGCGCTGAGGAGGGCATTAAAGACCTGCCGGCAACTCTATACCAAGCCCTTCAAGAGCTTCAAAGTGACCAAGTCATCACTGATGCGCTAGGAGAGCACATCCTTGAGCACTTCATTGAAGCGAAAGAGATTGAATGGGATATGTTCCGAACCCAAGTGCATCCATGGGAAAGAGAGCAATACCTGCAAATGTATTAAGAATAAAAGTACCCCTGATACCATTGGTGTCAGGGGTTTTTGTTTGACTAGGGGTGGGAAATAATAGAAAAATAGATTGGTGCTAAGTTGATTGAGGGGGAAGCTATGAGTTTGTCTGAGTGGGTTTTATTAGGGTTGACAGCGGCGGCCGCGTTCGTGGTGATGCTCCTTAAGCAATGCCGGGTCTTATATTTCTTCGTTTTATGTGCCTTCGGTTCTGCCCTGTTGTTTGCCTCTAGCTTCCTTCGTGTTGTCCTTTGGTTTCGTGAGCATTATATGTTTTGGCAAAAAGACGGTCTGTATCAAAGAAAAAATAGTAAACCATTAATGAGTACATATCATTAGTACATTCCCATCTGGATCTAGGAAGTTGAAATACGCAAATTCTCCGATTCGCTCGATCTCCCGTGTAATGACTGCTCCTGTACCTTTCACATAATGATAGGCTTCATCAATATCTGCTGCATACAGGTTGAAAAGAACATGGCTGGAGGGATTTAGTTCAAATCCGGGATCGAAACGATGGTCATCTAATGTCAGACCTGTCTCAGATGTGACGGGAATATTGTATACGGGTGATTTAACTTCTTCTATATGGAAGGGTGCGCCAATCAGTCTGCAATACCATTCAGAGGATTTCTTCAGGTCGCTGACATGAATGAATACATTGTTGATCTTGGATGAAAGTGGTGAAGAATGCATAGGGATTCCTCCTTTGTTTAGCTGTCGGTATTATTTATTCGAGATGAAAGTGGGAATTCCCTTTTCTTTTTGAAATACAGGAAAAGGATGCTTTCTGGTTTGTTGCAGCTAGATGTGGAAAAATATTCGTGTTGGCGAAGGCTATTGAACGAATTATAATGTGACAATCCAGTTATCGGGCAGATTAATAGAAGAATAGAGTGATTGTTAGATAAGATGGCGGAAATGAAAGTTATGCAAAAAATAAGAAGAGTTCTTAAGGCAGCGATGGCTGAACGAGCAAGACAGGTGATTCAACATGAAGAGATTGAAAAGTATGATCATCTGTACATCGATTATCTAAATCAATTAACGAACGATGAAGAAAAGAAAGAGAGCGTATGAAACGCTCTCTTTCTTTGTCTAACTGCGATGTTCTACCAAATCAATTGCGCCTAAAACGATATGAGCCAAACCGAAGCCAATCACTGTGTCGGCAATCATCTTGTTGCTGCCTCGCATTTGTTTAAATGCATATCCTCCGGCGGTGACGGCAGAACCTAATACGGCTGGAATTAAACCTTCACGAATGTTCAATTTGAATTCCTCCACATCGAAGTTAGTGAGTGTGCAGAACACACTGGGATTAATATGTGTCATTAGGGAAGGGGTTATGTGTTTTGAAATAAATACCATTGTCTTATAACGAGGTATCATGCTATTATTCTCTAGTCGCCTCTTAGTGGAGAGGGATGACATAAATTCTTTTAAAAAAAAGTCTTGCACAAAAGAAGAAAAGCAGGTATTATATAAAAGTTGCTTCTGAAAAACGAGATAAAAACTTTTTAAAAAAAGTTCTTGCTTTTAAGAAGTGATGAGAGTATAATAAATAAGGTCGCTAAGGCGATTAAAAAAAGATTGTTCTTTGAAAACTAAACAAAACGAAACGCTAAGCAAGTCTTAAAACTTGAGAGTTTAACTCTCGTCAATGTTTTAAATTATAGCTAGATCAAACATCTTTTGGAGAGTTTGATCCTGGCTCAGGACGAACGCTGGCGGCGTGCCTAATACATGCAAGTCGAGCGAATCAGATGGGAGCTTGCTCCCGGATGATTAGCGGCGGACGGGTGAGTAACACGTGGGCAACCTGCCCGTAAGATTGGGATAACTCCGGGAAACCGGTGCTAATACCGAATAGTTTCTGACACCTCATGGTGTCAGAGGGAAAGTTGGCTTTTAGCTAACACTTACGGATGGGCCCGCGGCGCATTAGCTAGTTGGTGAGGTAACGGCTCACCAAGGCGACGATGCGTAGCCGACCTGAGAGGGTGATCGGCCACACTGGGACTGAGACACGGCCCAGACTCCTACGGGAGGCAGCAGTAGGGAATCTTCCGCAATGGACGAAAGTCTGACGGAGCAACGCCGCGTGAGCGAAGAAGGCCTTCGGGTCGTAAAGCTCTGTTGTCAGGGAAGAACAAGTGCCATTCGAATAGGTTGGCACCTTGACGGTACCTGACCAGAAAGCCACGGCTAACTACGTGCCAGCAGCCGCGGTAATACGTAGGTGGCAAGCGTTGTCCGGAATTATTGGGCGTAAAGCGCGCGCAGGCGGTCCTTTAAGTCTGATGTGAAAGCCCACGGCTCAACCGTGGAGGGTCATTGGAAACTGGAGGACTTGAGTGCAGAAGAGAAGAGTGGAATTCCACGTGTAGCGGTGAAATGCGTAGAGATGTGGAGGAACACCAGTGGCGAAGGCGACTCTTTGGTCTGTAACTGACGCTGAGGCGCGAAAGCGTGGGGAGCAAACAGGATTAGATACCCTGGTAGTCCACGCCGTAAACGATGAGTGCTAAGTGTTAGGGGGTTTCCGCCCCTTAGTGCTGCAGCTAACGCATTAAGCACTCCGCCTGGGGAGTACGGCCGCAAGGCTGAAACTCAAAGGAATTGACGGGGGCCCGCACAAGCGGTGGAGCATGTGGTTTAATTCGAAGCAACGCGAAGAACCTTACCAGGTCTTGACATCCTCTGAAAACCCTAGAGATAGGGCGTTCCCCTTCGGGGGACAGAGTGACAGGTGGTGCATGGTTGTCGTCAGCTCGTGTCGTGAGATGTTGGGTTAAGTCCCGCAACGAGCGCAACCCTTGTCCTTAGTTGCCAGCATTCAGTTGGGCACTCTAGGGAGACTGCCGGTGACAAACCGGAGGAAGGTGGGGATGACGTCAAATCATCATGCCCCTTATGACCTGGGCTACACACGTGCTACAATGGGTGGTACAAAGGGCAGC
>NZ_LFZV01000001.1:2225047-2358866 GCF_001183965.1 Bacillus sp. FJAT-27916 | reverse complement strand
CGTTCCCATTCCGAACACGGAAGTTAAGCTCTTCAGCGCCGATGGTAGTTGGGGCTCACGCCCCTGTGAGAGTAGGACGTTGCCGGGCAAGCAGAAACCAGTTCAGTAGTGAACTGGTTTTTTTGTGTTTTATATTTTCCCGAAAGAGAATATAAAAGTTGATGAAGCCTATCCGATCTGGCAGCAGGCATCTCCGATTGGGGAGAAGCAAGGAGGTCAAGGAGGCAAGTGAGGGAAGCACGGAATGTACGATGTACATGAGTACTGAGCGAGCGCGGCCGACGCCGAAATCCGCCGCTTATCGCCGGTCGGGTTCCGAACACGGAAATTAAGCTCGCGCGCCGATGGTAGTTGGGGCTCACGCCCCTGTGAGAGTAGGACGTTGCCGGGCAAGCAGAAACCTGTTCAGTAGTGAACTGGTTTTTTTGTGTTTTATATTTTCCCGAAAGAGAATATAAAAGTTGATGAAGCCTATCCGAACTGGCAGCAGGCATCTCCGATTGAGGAGAAGCAAGGAGATCCAGAAGGCAAGTGAGAGAAGCCCGGAATGTACGGTGTACGCACTGGACTGAACGAGTCCGGCCGACGTCGAGGTCCGCCGCTTATCGCCGTTCGGGTTCCGAACACGGAAGTTAAGCTCTTCAGCGCCGATGGTAGTTGGGGCAGCGCGTCCCCTGTGAGAGTAGGATGTTGCCGGGCAAGCGAAAACAGTTCAGTAGTGAGCTGGTTTTTTTTGTTTTCAGGGCATCATGGAGTTGCAGGAATATTAAAATGGCGTCCTAGAGGGTTATATTTAAAAGATTATTAAGAAAAAAGGCAAAATATCTTCTAAAAACACATTGATTTGAAGGGCGAATTCCTCCTCTTTAAGGGCGATGTATCATGGTTTAAGGGCGAACAGGTAATTTTAATGGCGGAAAACTAAGGTTATGGGCGAAGCATTTAGCCTATGGGCGATAAGAATATGGTATGGGCTTTATGGGTGTAACCTCTGGAGATGAAAAATACTACCCCCATTTCATGCGCAGGTATCAGATAAAAAATTCTCACCACCTAAATATCGGATGAAGCAAAAAAGCCAGATCCCATTCAAAATGAGCTCCAGCTTAACCTAGATTTAAGTCCTTCATAAATCACTGACAAAGTCCGCTTCTGTCCGCTCCCGCACCATCTCCAAGCTGGCCCCTGGCATCAGCTCTACCAAGTGGAGGCTGCCTTCGCTGACTTTGAACACCGCCAAATCTGTCACAATCAAATCCACACTCCGCCGCCCGCTGAGGGGATAGCTGCACGCCTTGACGATTTTACTGGCCCCATTCTTTGCTGTATGAGTCATCGTGACAATGACGGACTTAGCCCCCGCCAGCAAATCCATGGCACCGCCGACACCCAATATGCTTTGACCCGGAACAGCCCAGTTGGCAATTCGTCCACTTTGGTCGACCTGCAAGGCGCCTAATACAGCAGCATCGACATGGCCGCCTCGAATCATTCCAAAAGAATCGGCACTATGAAAGAAGCTTGACCCAATTCCTTGTCCGACGGGGAGTTTCCCGGCATTGACTAAATTTGGATCCACTTCCTCCGCCGCTGCTTTCGTGACCCCTAATAAGCCGTTCTCTGTATGTAGACAAACAGCAGTATCTTCACCTATGTATTCAGCCACAAGGGTGGGGATACCGATCCCAAGGTTTACAATTCTGCTTCCT
The DNA here is from genome assembly GCF_001183965.1 of Bacillus sp. FJAT-27916. Taxonomy (GTDB): domain Bacteria; phylum Bacillota; class Bacilli; order Bacillales; family Pradoshiaceae; genus Pradoshia. Next base: position 2,357,157 of record NZ_LFZV01000001.1, on the reverse strand, counting down.
GCCAGGGCTTTGGCTGCCCGTTTAGCAATAAGGCGGGAGGATTGATTCGGCTGGCTCATCGGATAACGACTCCTTCCTTCGTCAGAATATAGCGTGCTTCTATGATGGCATCAACATAGAGGTGAGGGGTAATGATGGATTCGGGGTCCAATTGTCCGGCAGGGACGATTTCATCCACCTCTGCTATGACGTATTTGGCGGCAGTCGCCATGACAGGATTGAAATTACGGGCGGTTTTGTAATAGGTCAGGTTTCCGAGTGTGTCAGCCTTATGGGCTCGGATAAAGGCGATGTCACCGCGCAGTGCTTTTTCGAAAATATAAGACTTGCCGTCAATGATGCGTTCTTCTTTGCCTTCAGCGAGCTTCGTGCCAACCGCCGTTGGAGTGAAATAACCACCCAGCCCTGCACCGCCTGCTCGGATCGATTCAGATAAGGTGCCCTGTGGGAGGAGCTCGATCTCTAGTTGGCCTTTGAGGTATTTATCACCGACATCGCGATTACTGGTGAAATAAGAGCCGATGGCTTTTGTGATTTTGTTTTGATTAAGAACAATCCCCAATCCTCTGCCAGATTCGCCGAGATTATTACTGATGACGGTCAGGCTGTTAACGTCTGTTTTGGTCAGTTCATCAATCAAGGTTAGTGGTGCGCCAATTAGCCCGAAGCCTCCGACAAGGATTGTATGCCCGGATTGTAAGGGGTGGAGGGCTTCTTTGGCATTTGATTTTAATTTAGACATAGCATAACTCCTTTCTCTTAATCTATATGCAGGCCGATTGAAAATAAGCAATAACAAACTTGTATGTATAAGTTATGACGTGAATTTCATAAAAATTATAAGAAAATACATATTTATCTTGAAAAATTGTTCATTAATGCTAAAATTTAGATGTGGTTATACGGATAACTTGGAATATATTTGTTTGTTCAATCGTAGAATACGAGAGTTAACAGGTTTGCTTGTACGGATAATTTTTAATTGAAGGGGAGCTGGAGAACAGATGGCTAAATATGCAATTGGGGTAGATTACGGGACTCAGTCAGGAAGAGCGGTGTTGGTGGAAATCGGAACAGGTCGCGAAGTGGCGACTTCTGTGAAAGCGTATTCACACGGTGTAATGGATGAATTTTTGCCGGATGGCGTGACGCGCCTGGAACATGATTGGGCCTTACAGCATCCAGCAGACTATTTAGAGGTATTGGGAAGCACGATTCCAGCTGTGCTGAACCAAGCTGGCATTTCAGCTGAGGACGTCATTGGGATTGGGATTGATTTTACCGCCTGTACGGTATTACCGATTGATGAGAACAGAAACCCTCTATGCTTTGCGGATAAATACAAAAACAACCCGCATGCCTACGTCAAGCTATGGAAGCATCATGCAGCACAGGAGGAAGCGAACCGCTTGAATGAAATCGCGGATGAACGCGGGGATGCCTTCCTGCAGCGTTATGGCGGTAAGATTTCCTCAGAATGGCTGTTCCCTAAGCTATGGCAGATTGCCAATGAGGCGCCAGATGTATATGAAGAAATGGACCAATTCGTGGAAGCGGCAGACTGGGTTGTCTCTCAGCTGACAGGTGCATTAAAGCGAAACAGCTGTACAGCTGGATACAAGGCCATCTGGCATAAGCAAGACGGCTATCCGGCAAAGGACTTCTTCAAGGCGCTTGATGAGCGACTGGAGAATGTGGTGGAGGAGAAATTGTCTCGGGATATTTATGCGATTGGCGAGAAGGCCGGGGAGCTGACAGACTGGGCGGCCGAGCTGACAGGGTTGAAGCCGGGCACAGCCGTTGCCATTGCTAATGTGGATGCCCATGTTGCCGCGCCTGCTGTTGGAATCACAGAGCCAGGCAAGCTTCTCATGATCATGGGAACGTCCACATGCCATATCCTCCTTGGGGAGGAGGAAAAAATGGTTCCGGGCATGTGCGGAGTCGTGGAGGACGGTGTCATTGCAGGATTCATGGGCTATGAGGCCGGGCAATCCTGCGTGGGCGACCACTTCGAATGGTTCACGGAAAATTGCGTACCAAAGGCCTGCCAGGAGGAAGCAGAAAAACTTGGCATGAACATTCATCAATATTTAACGGATAAAGCCGGCAAGCTGGCAGTTGGTGAAAGCGGTTTATTAGCGCTTGACTGGTGGAACGGAAATCGTTCAACGTTGGTGGATGTGGATTTGACTGGTGTCCTGCTTGGTGCGACCTTGCAGACGAAGCCAGAGGAAATCTATCGTGCGTTGATTGAGGCAACGGCTTATGGAACAAGAACCATCGTTGAAGCGTTCCGAAACAGCGGGGTTCCTATTCATGAGGTATATGCATGCGGAGGCATTGCTGAGAAGAATGCTCTGATGATGCAAATCTATGCAGATGTACTGGATATGGAGATTCGCATCTCCGCCTCCTCACAAACGCCGGCGCTAGGTTCTGCCATGTTTGGAGCGGTTGCAGCCGGCAAGGAGCGCGGCGGATATGATGACATTAAAGAGGCAGCCAAGGAAATGGCCCGGTTAAAGGATGTTGTCTATCGTCCAAATAAGGAGGATGCAGCTGTATACAAGCAGCTATTTGCGGAGTACACGCGCCTCTATGATTATTTTGGCCGCGGGGAAAACAACGTCATGAAGCAATTAAAAGCCATTAAAAAGGCGAGCCGAAAACCGATCGCAGCCGTTTAAGAGAATCAGAGGGGAAGGGAGAGCTGTTCATGCTAGATTCATTGAAGGAGCAAGTGCTTAAGGCGAATCTCTTATTGCCTGAGTACAAGATGGTGACATTTACATGGGGAAATGTGAGCGGGATTGACCGGGAGGAAGGATTGGTCGTCATCAAGCCGAGCGGGGTGCCATATGAGGAGCTGAAGGCAGATGACCTGGTTGTCGTCGATTTGGATGGAGAAGTGATAGAAGGGAGCCTGCGGCCGTCATCTGATACTGCGACACATTTGGCGCTCTACAAAGCTTTCAGTGAGATTGGCGGCATCGTACATACCCACTCGCCATGGGCGACAAGCTGGGCTCAGGCAGCACGTCCGATTCCGCCTCTTGGGACAACCCATGCGGATTATTATTATGGGGAAATTCCTTGCACCCGCATATTGACTGAGCAGGAAATCACGAGCGGCTATGAGCTTGAGACAGGAAATGTCATCATCGAGACGTTCCGAAACAAAGGGCTTGATCCTGTCGCCATGCCAGGTGTACTCGTTTCAGGACATGCACCATTTGCATGGGGGAAGGATGCGATGCAGGCTGTTCATAATGCGGTCGTGCTCGAGGAAGTGGCGAAGATGGCGCTGCAGACCTATCAATTAAACCCGAATGCACAGCCAATCGATCAGTATTTACTGGATAAGCATTACTTGCGCAAGCATGGAAAGAACGCCTATTACGGGCAGAAGGCAGCAAGGAACTAATAATGACATTGATGGGGGAATGAGACTATGTTAACAGTGAAGCCTTATGAATTTTGGTTTGTGACCGGCAGTCAAAACTTGTACGGAGAAGAGACATTAAAAGAGGTAGAAGCGAACACAAAGAAAATCGTTGAATCGCTCGATGAGGATTCTGTTTTATCCTACCGCCTAGTCTTCAAGGATGTCGTGAAGGAGGCAGATTCGATCAGACGATTGGCGCTTGAGGCGAATGCAGATGAGAATTGTGCTGGAATTGTGACCTGGATGCACACCTTCAGCCCGGCAAAAATGTGGATTGCGGGTCTTGCTTCGCTGCAAAAGCCGCTTCTCCATCTTCACACACAGTTTAATCGGGATATCCCATGGAACGGGATTGATATGGACTTCATGAACACCAATCAGTCCGCACATGGCGACCGTGAATTCGGCTTCATGGGCAGCCGCCTGCAAATCAAGCGCAAGGTCGTTGTCGGTCATTGGGATAGTGAAGAAGTGAAAACAAAGATTGGCAGCTGGATGAGAACAGCTGTTGCCTTCTCAGAGAGCAAGCAATTGAAGGTGGCTCGCTTCGGCGACAATATGCGTAATGTAGCCGTGACAGAGGGAGACAAGATTGAGGCGCAAATCAAGCTTGGCTGGACAGTTGACGGCTATGGAATCGGGGACTTGGTTGACAGCATGAATCAAGTGACCGAGGAGCAGCTGGATGACGTTATGAAGGAATATGAGGAAACATACAGCATCGTTCCAGAAGGACAAAGCGAAGGGTTCATCAGAGATTCCATTCGATATCAGGCAAAGATTGAGCTTGGATTGAAATCCTTCCTTGAAAAAGGAGGCTATACGGCCTTCACGACAACATTTGAAGACCTGCATGGCATGAAACAGCTGCCCGGGCTTGCTGTACAAAGATTGATGGAGCAGGGCTACGGATTTGCTGGTGAAGGGGATTGGAAAACAGCAGCGCTCGTTCGTCTTGGGAAGATCATTGCTGATGGGGAGGATACATCCTTCATGGAGGATTATACGTATCATTTCGAGCCAGGCAATGAGATGGTCCTTGGGGCACATATGCTTGAAGTGTGTCCGACCATTGCGGCGACCAAGCCGACGATTGCTGTACATCCGCTTGGGATTGGCGGCAAAGAAGACCCAGCCAGGATGATCTTCAACGGGAAGAGCGGATCAGCCTTGAATTCCTCCATCGTGGACCTTGGTCATCGCTTCCGCCTCATCGTCAACGAAGTGGATGCAATCGAGCCTGAGATTGACATGCCGAACCTGCCAGTCGCCCGTATCCTCTGGCGTCCGCAGCCTTCCTTAAATGAAGGGGCAGAAAACTGGATCCTTGCCGGAGGGGCCCATCACACACTATTTTCCTATAAAGTCACGACTGAACAGCTGCGTGACTTTGCGGAGTTAATAGGAATAGAATGTGTCGTCATTAATCAGGAGACGAATAAGCATGCATTTGTGAATGAATTGAGATGGAATGATGTGGTTTATAAATAATGATATATAGGAAGGACGCAGTGATGCACGCTCATCACTGCGTTTTTTCATGATAAAAGCGGCGTAAGGTATCACTCATTATGAGCGTTCCATCGATAAGAAATGAATCCATCGTCCTGCATAATCAAGGAGGAAGAACCTCCATGAGTCTGGAATAATATAGTAAGAACGTCTCTATATGCATAAAAGGAAGTGGCTAGTGCTCGCATGAAAACCAATCATAAGATCTATAAAGGGTGTTTCCAGTATCCAGTTTTATTTTTTACATTTACTACGATGTACCAATGGCTTGTTCATGAACATATTAGATGGATTGAGAACACAGGCATTAGTATCATGATGGTCTTTGTCTATATGTTTATCAATTGGGTTGACATTCCGTATAAGTGGAAGAAAAAGGCCAAGGTAGATTAGGTATAGGTGAAGCTTCTCTTAGAGAGCGGCTTTTTTAGGGCGACAGGAGCAATTAGTGTGGAATTTCCCCTTAAGAGAGAAGGGTTATGCCTGAGTGGAGAAGAGCGGGTGAAATGCGAGTCGAATAAGAAACAGGGGGTCTATGATGGCTAATGCCTATATAGATATAAATGAACGAATGAAGCATAATCATGTAGCTGGTTTAAGTATGTCTGTCATCCATCGTGGTCATATTGTACAGGTTGATCATTATGGTCTATTAGAAATAGGAACCAATAAAAAGGTGGACAGTAACGCTATTTTCAATGCTTGTTCAATCAGTAAGTTTCTAACGGCCTTCTTAGTAATGAGATTAACAGAACAAGGCATGCTGGATTTAGATGAAGACGTCAACCATCGGCTGACATCGTGGAAAATCCCAGATAATCCTTTTACCGCCAATAAAAAAGTGACATTGAGAAGCTTGCTTAGTCATCAATCTGGCATTGTCGATCCACCGGATAGTTTTGGGGCAATTGATTCCAATGAGGAGATTCCTTCAATGGTTAATCTATTATCTGGAAGGACGTCTTATTGTAAGGAACCTATAGAAGTAAAGTACGAACCAGAGAGTGATTTTCAATACTCGGATGCAGGCTTTTGCCTTATACAGCAATTGATAGAGGATGTGATAGGAGAGCCTTTTGAAAGAGTCATGGAGAAGCTGATTTTCCGTCCGTTGAAGATGATGAATAGTACATATACACCAATTAAATTAGGAGAAAATATCGCTTGTGGACATACGAAAGATGGGAGTTTAGTCGATCGCAAATACCCCATATACCCTTATCCTGCAGCGGCTGGATTATGGACAACTTCTTCAGATTTAGCGCTGTTAGTCATAGATGTAATGAGCGCTCTAAAGAAGGAAAGTAAAGTGGGCATTTCAGCGAATCAAGTAAACGAAATGATAACCCCACAAGGCTGTAAGGAATGGACAGGATTAGGGGTTTTTCTTGATGGGGAGGAAGTTTCATCATTAGGCTGGGGAGTGGGATTTCAATGCATGTTAGTGGCGTATCCTCGATTGGGAAGCGGGTTAATCATCATGACAAATACGGATCAAGGCGTTCATCAATTAGAAGGGATTATTGGTGAGGTCTATCATTCACATAGCTTTGAATGATTAGGTTATGGAAGGATGATGTGCCATTTTAAATGAAAAGTAGCGACAGCGTAGCTTACATGAGACACTAATGTAGAATAGAAGTGCTTCACTCTTTATCCTAAATAATAAAAAATGAAGACTGTCAAAATGACAGTCTTTTCTTGTGTGGATGAAATGGCAAAGCAAAAAAAGGCTAACTCAAGAGAATTAGTCCTTTGATTGCTCCTCAGGTTCTGTTAAATCTGCAGGGCTTCGATGATCTTCTTCGGGAATAAGGAACATGGCACATATATACAAAATAAGACAAGGAATAATGGCGGTCAACAAGGCCAATAGGACAAATCCTAATCGAACGATAACTGCATCTATTTTTAGATAGTCAGATAATCCGCCGCATACGCCTGATAAGACGATATTCGTTCTGGACCTGTACAGTTTCTTGTTATCCATCTAACACCTCCAGCTGAATATTGGGGAAATACTTCGAAATGCAGAAAGGTCAAGCGAGCAAATGTTGCTCATGTTTATTACTCCAGTATATTCAGGAATCCAAAAATTCATTACCTAAGGAGGAAGCAGGAAAGTGATAAAAATATTCATGATACTCGTGATTGTTGTTTATTGGTTAGATGAAAGACTGGAATATTCATATCCAATGCTTGACTCAGCTGCTGCTGCTCCTATTCATTGACAAAAAAGTGTACGAACTATATAGTGCATTTATCAGGTGTATTATGCGTGTAATACACCGTTATGGAGAAACGGAGGATGAACCTAATATGAGTAAAACAAAAGGAAATCAGCACCCATTAACGATGGGTTTGTTCGTTATTTATTTGCTCGCTTTGATATGGATTATATTATTTAAAATGTCTTTATCGCTTCAGGAGTTACCTGAGTTTAGAGGGATGAACTTCATTTCTTTTGGCGGGTCCGTTATAACGAATGATCGACTGGATCTTAGTGAGATTATCAATAATATAGTCATTTTTGTGCCGTTTGGCATTTATTTATGTATGGTCAAGCCAGAATGGAGATTGATCAAGAACCTCATTCTTATCGCTGCTGTCAGTTTTTCATTTGAAATCATTCAGTTTATTTTTGCGATAGGCGGAACCGATATAACGGATCTTTTAGGGAATACATTGGGCGGCGTAATTGGGATAGGTATTTATTCCTTGCTGTATAAATGGATAACGAAAAGGAATACGAATAAAATACTGACGATACTCGCACTAATCGGTACGATTTGTTTTATAGCCCATTTTGGATTGTTGTTTGTCGCTAATCATTAATGGGTTTTCCCAAGAATGGCATGTATCCGTTTAGAGGGGGTAATGGAATAAAGGTATAGCCGCTTCCTATATAGGTGGCGGCTTTTTTATACAGCGTCCTTACTTTTCCAATATTCCCACGAAAAACAGGGTATGTATATTTTATGGGGATACCGTTTTTATTGTATAATAAATATATAAGATTCGATATTTTCAGATTATTCATTGAGCTAGTTTGGTAAATGGTAAACAGGTTGTGCATGAAATGCATAGTATATGGTAAGAAGATGCTACGGAGAAGAGGTGGTTCAGATGGCTAAGAGTATGAAAGGGTTCTTTCATAAAGCCTCGAGTGCACTTTTTCATTCCCGTTTAAGAAATGAAGTGACGAACCAGGATTTTACGATTGTATCTAATAATGAATGGGGAGAGAAAGTCTATCGAGATTTAGGGATGGAGTACAAGAGCCCGTTTATTGGGATGTATATTTATGCGCCGGATTATATACGCCTTTTAGAGAATTTCCAGTATTATATGAGTCAGCGGCTGAAGTTTACCCTGCACTCGAAATACGGGTGGCGTGAGGAGAATTATCCGATTGGACTATTGGGCGGGGATATTGAGATTCATTTTATCAAATACCGGTACAGGCAGGAAGCGTTAGAGAAGTGGAATGAACGGGTTGACCGGATGAATTGGGATAACCTATTCATTAAGATGAGTGATCAGTATCATTGCACGGAGGAATGCATTAAGCGGTTTGATGCGCTGCCTTTTGAGAATAAGGTTTGCTTTACGGCAAAGCCGTTAGGGCATTTGGATAGTGTCGTTTACTTCAGCGAACAAAAGGTCGCGACAGATCTTGAGAACGAGCTGGGGGACTATCATAAATATTTTGATTTAGCTGAATGGCTGAATCACGGAAAGGTTGTCAAGAAAATCCCGCATGAGAATAATCCGTTTTGGCATTATGAGCGAACGTCCTTTTGAATGAAAGCCCATGCAACTCGGAGCATGGGCTTTCATTTAGTCATTGGACAAGTCGTCTGATTCCATCCATTCCAGTAATTTTTTATGCGGGAAGTATGTATTTCCATTTAGGACAATATGCGGAATGGCTGGATACTTGGCAATGAATGCATCAACATCCTCTTTTTTAATGCCTATGTAATAATGTAAATCCTTTTTCTTGATCATGAGAGGCTCTTCGTCATCGAAGGAATCACCCCATGGATTCCCTGAGCCCCTAAAATTACGCAGGCCTTCACCAATGAAATACCCTAATGCGGCAAGGCCGAGGCCAATCCAGAAAAAATCGTTCATTCATTTGCCTCCCTTTAGTAGTTGTTCTACTCTAATCGTACTATATCCGTTCTTCTATTTCGATGACAAGTTTTTGCCTAACCTTCAATACGAAAGTCTTTCCAGTGATATTTTGAAACCAATGCTCTGTTTGAACGTATAGATAGTATGATAAAATAGCCTTAGAAAGGGGTGACTCTGATGTTTTATGTTATCCTTCTCGGTTTGGTCGGAGCTACGACGGCCGTATTGCTTCAGGACGCTAAATCGGGTGAGCCAAAGCAGGACCGAATCGCGAATGTCATGAAAAAACTAGTGAAAAAGAGTGAAAAAGATCAATTTGTGTGTACGCAGCTTGATGACCGGTATGCGCATTATGTATATGAGTCCGGACCAAATGCGATTAATGTGCTGGCAGGTCCTGATTATATAACAATCAGCGCCCAAAGGCAGAAAACCCATCAGCCTTTGCTGGATGTCCGTTTTGACACGAGAACACGTCTATTTACGGAGAAAACCATTTCTGAAAGCATCGTGAAAAATGCAAAAGACCGGGAGCATATTGAACAGTTCCTGAAATGGGCCATTGTTAACTTCCAGCCGGAGAAAGCGACAAAGGTTTATTTAGACAATAATGACTTTACCTCCTTGATTGATGAGCTGGAAGAAGCGAGAAAGGCGAATCGCCTAACATCGCCAATCGATCATGCCTTTACCCAAATCATTCCCGGACTAGCCTATCTGCTTGAGCATTTTGATGAGATTGCGGATGTTGACTATCAATATCAAGTGAAAGAAACGATTATCAGGGATCTTCGCAAGCTCTTGGATGATTTCGCTGAGCTTGAGCGGAAGCAGCAGGAGAAATTCGAGCACGATACGTTAAATCGCCTGATCACGGTTCAAGAGCGGATTACCCAGATTCGCCGGCATATTGATACATCGAGAGAATTTGATTTGAAGAAGACGTTATCAACCATTGATGAACGATATGATCAATAATCTAGAATCAGAGGAGTAGAAGGAATGAGTGAACAAACACGAGATATGGATGAATTAGTGATTGAATCCGTCATCAAGCCAGAGGATATGGCAAAGCTGAATGATGAAGCGAATGATGTCGTCCAAAAGATTAATGATACCGATTCTTCTCAGGTGGACGCCATTCTTGAGCAGCTTAATAATTTCGGCGGCAATGAACAGCGTCTTGCCGGGGAATCCTTAAACAGCCTTCGCCGTCCGGTGAAGGATATGATGGATAATGATGACAGCCACGGGATTCCGGATAATTTACTCAAGCTTCGTGAAGCGGTGAATGAATTAAACCCGAATTCGTTGGAGGCAAAGGGCTTAGCAAAGATTATGCCAAAGTTCATGCGCAGGAAGTCCACGGATAAATATGTGGCGAAATATCAATCCGTCGAAAAGAACATTGACGAGATTGTCCAATCCCTGCTTCGCGGACGCGATATGCTCCAAGAAGACAATGCGGAGCTTGAAGTCATCAAAAAGGATGTCCATGACAAGATCTATTTGCTTGAGAAGCAAATCTTCATGGGCAAGAACCTCTTCCAAATGATAGAGGATAAACGGAACGAGCCTGATTGGCAAGGAAAGACACAAATTGTCAATGAAGCACAGGAGAAAATCATTGTCCGGACGAAAAACATGAGCTCAATGGTGAACGTGCTTCAGCAATCACTTGCTTCCGTTGATATCATCAAGAAGAACAATGACAAGCTGAAGGAAGCCATCCGCAATGCGATTGATACGACCAAGAACTTGGCGCCGGTCACATCAGCGATTCATTTGGCCCTTCAAAACCAACAAAAAATCATCACAGCCATCAATGATGTGAATGAGGCAACCGAAAACATGATCATGGCCAATGCGCAAATGCTCAAGGACAATACGGAGAAGACAACGAAACTGCTCGAGAACCCATCCGTCTCCTTGGAGAAGCTGCAAAAGGCCTACCAAGATATTTACTCGGCGATTGAAACACAAGAGGCTTCCAGCCGAAGAATCATTTCAAGCAGCAAGGAATTTGTCGCAAAACTCGATGACATGAACAGAGAAATGCGTACCAAGCTGCTTAACCAATAAGGGGGCACAGCTCCATGAAATATGTCAAATACTCACTAATGCTGCTAGGGTGTTATTTCACCCTCATCTTTATCGGCACGATTCCTGTCATGTTCTATAAGAACTGGGCTATGTTTATGGCCTCCTACAGCATCATGGTGCTAAGCATCACCATTTTAATGCTCGGCCTGTTCTTCCTGAACATCAAGGAAAGCCATCAACTAAAGTTGCGGATGTTTGTTATACACACATTCGCTTATCTGCTGTTCCATTTCAACTTTTATGATTATGCCCATTACAGCTCACTCGTGTTCATCTATCCGATTGCCACAATCGCGACACTAGTGGCCTATAATAAGCATTTTCAAAAGCATAACGGCAATGTGAAGAAGATTTATTATTAGAAGGAAAACGTATTCGATTTTGATTCGGATACGTTTTTTTATTTGGGGTTGGTCAGGTTATTGCGCAGAATGTTCGTTACAGTAAATGGTATAATTAGGTTGATTATGTAAAAACAGCTAATAAGGGAGGGCAATCATGAGAATAACATGGAGGAATCTAGGAATCTATCTACTAAATAAACTCGCAGCACTTGGTTCATTAGTGTTGTTTATGTGTATCTATCTGATTTTAGCGAGCGGATTTGATTTATATGAGTTTACGGAAGCGCTGTCAGATTTAACATTATGGGGGCTGATAGGCGGATATGCTTTAATCGTGACAATGCTGATTGATTTCGTGACCTATAAGTGGATAAGGGTCACATTCCAAACAAGTATTCTTTTGCATGCTTTAGCGGGATTCATCTTTTTTTTGCCTGTCTACGGAATGAATATTTTTTCAGTGATTGCTGGAAGTATCGGGGCATTATGTGCCTGTATCTATGCTTTTAGCTACGCTATTATTAGAAAAAGACGTATTGGATGGGTTCTGCTTCTCATGTTTCCTTTGCTGCTATCGATAAGATTAATCGATTTTACGATAAAGGAAGGCTGGACCGAAGAAAGGACGAATTCATCATTTTCAGCGGAGTTTGAGCGTTTCAATGGAAGAAATGAGATTCCCATTTCATTAAAAAAGGGTGAAGAAATAACGTGTTATTTATCTATTAAGCAAAGCAATGAAGGAGGACATGGATTTCTCGTTTTGGACCCTAAAGGGAAGGCTGTAGGGATGGAAATGATAGAAGAACAAGCGGATACATATGAGGAATATACGAACATTCAATCAGATGTCTTTCAATTCCAGGCAGAATCAGAAGGTACATATCGATTAATTGTCAGAGGGCATGATTTGGAAGGGAAAATAGAGGTCAATTGGGAAATTGATTAACGTCAACCCATAAAAGGATTTTGTTAAAGGTGGATAGAGTCTGGTGGAAATTCTTACTTTTGGCTGCATAGAAGAGAATAAGGAATACATAAGAAGACCAGCCGTTTACGGCATCGTTTTTAATGAACAGAAGGATCAAATCGCCATCATTCAAACAGGTGATGGGAACTGTTTTCTTCCTGGAGGAGGAATCGAATATAAGGAAACGCATGAGGAGTGTATGAAAAGGGAAGCGTTAGAGGAAATGGGGATGGCGATTGAGTTGGGTCCGTTTTTAGGCTGTGCTCAAAGATACTTCTATTCGACCAATGAGTATAAGTACTATCTGAGTGAAGGATTTTTTTATATAGGTGAATTAGGTAAGCGAGTATGTGAACCTACAGAAGAGGATAACTTCCTCATATGGGTTAACCCAGTTGATGCGATTGATCATTTGTTTCATGAACATCAAGCTTGGGCGGTTAAGGAAGCATTAAAAACTTTTGGATGTTGAAGGAGACGGACATTGTACTTGAAGGGTGAGTATAGATGGGAGAGGCGCTCGACGAACGAATACGGTTAGTAAGTATCTCTATCAATCATGGTCGAAATGGCGTGAAGAAAATCAGGCAGAGGGGGCAATGCGGAGTGACAGCATTGATGGTAAATAAATAATTAGGAGGAGACATAAAGAAAACGTATCTAAATGATGGATGGCATTATGATAACTTTATTGATGGAAAGCGGCATGATTTCACCGCTTCTCCATTTTATAGAAGAGATTGTTTATACGGATATCCCTTTAACAAGATTAGCAGTGTTTATGGATACGAATGAAAGGCAGTCTATTTAATTCAAACAAAGCTTTTTAAGGAATGGTATGGCTATATAAGGAGATGGCGATGGATAAGAGAATTGAAGATTTAATTGAATTAACCAAAGGCAAGTATGGCTTAGATCGCTACTATTTACATAATTGGGATCTTTACCGCAGCATAACCATTTTTAATAAAACGGAATATATACTGAGTATGGAATGGTTTCCTAATCATTTGAAGGAGTGGAATGATGAGGACTATAGCCCAAAGGGGACAGCAAGCATTGAAATAGACATTCATTCAAAAAAGACCCGCAGCGTCATTTTTGTTGGGGGAGTATCCTATGCGGAGAAGATAAGGTTTGATGTAAATGAGAAGAAAGAAATCATTCGGTGGATGGAGAAGGAAACAGGCTTGAACTATGGAGAGCAATTTGAAATCTGGAAGGAGGAAGAGCGAGAGATTCATTTCAAGGAATATATAAATGGCTTTGACGTATCTCCTTCAGGCTATATGGAATGTCATTTTGACGAAGAAGGGAGACTTACGTTCTTTTCTGTTATAGGCGAGTTTCATTTGGAGAATCTCGTGCATGAAGAAACCTATACCCTTACACTTGAGCAGGTTGAGAGTTTGGCTCGTGAACAATTGAGGTTAATCGAACTCCCGAATATGGAGGAAGATAGGATTGTTCCAGCCTATCTCATCGAAGAAATATGGATAAAAAATGATGGTTTGCACACCTTGCCTTTTGAAGGATTAGAGAAATCTCGATGGGAGATGAATACAGTCATAGAGTGGAATCAAACTATCTCACCCCCTTTTCAAAGAAAAAAGATCACGCTGACTGAGGGGGTCACACCAGACCAAGCATTCCAATGCGAACCACACCCTGGTTTGGATTCCATCACGGATGAAGAAAGACAAAAATGTATGGCTGCTATACGTGAATTTCTAAGCCAAGAGTATGCAAAGGATTCTGGGAAATGGATAGTAAAATCGCTGTACCGAGATAATGGCTATATTCAGGCAGCCATTCATTTAGTAGAACAGAAAGAGCGTGTGTTTAAAAGAAAACTAAAGGTATTCATTGACCGGAATACCTATAAAGCAGTGAATTACCTCGATAATAAATGGTTATTTCATGAGTATATGGATTTAAGAGAGTCAGAGGAAATAAAGATTACATATGAGCAAGCATTTGAGAAAATCAAACCCTTCCTAGAGCTGACTCCCTGTTATGTTTATGATGTCGAGCAAGGCGGCTATATCTTATGTGGCAAATTGGATTGTCATTATGAAGTAAATGCCCATACAGGGAATGTAAAGCCAATAGATTAGCAGATAGACAACCGTATTCGAATTTCGTTTGGATACGGTTTTTCATTTGGGAATGGGTGTAAGACTGCGTATTAAAAACAATCAACGTTTGTGAAATAAAGAGCAAAGGGTAGAAGGATAGTATAGACATGGGGCATCTTGTGGAAGGATTTGAAGGGAGGCGATACAGATGGTACAGATTAAAAAGGCAGGTTTGTTAACCCTTTCTGCAAGCTTAATACTGACTGGCTGTATGGCTAGTGCAAAGGATGATCATGAAGAAGGTGATAAGCAGCAGCATAAACAGGATTACATTGATATGCGGGACGTGGAAAGGGAAGTCGCTGAAATGCAGCCGAAATTGATTGCAAAGGCTTATGAGGAAAAATGGGAGCAGGAAGCGAAGGAACAGGCAGAAAAAGAAGCGAAGGCAAGAGCCGAGGCCGAGGAGAAGGAAAAAGCGGCACAAGAAGAGGCCGAAGAACAGGAACAAGCTGCGCAAGCCGAGGAAGAAGTAGAGCAGGAGCAAAGCGAACAAGAAGCGAACGATCCGGCTTCTATGACACCTGTTGAAAAAGCACAGTGGGAAAATGCCACATTTGCAGATGTGCATGAACGGGCAAACTATTTGCAGGCACATCCAAATCACTTTAATAATATCGTTTCAGATGCAGACAACGAAGCTTATCTAAATGCACTTGATGACCGTTTGCAAACAAGCGGTGAAATGCAAATGGAGTTTATATTGAACGGACAATAGATTGATTCAAAGGGGGAGCTTTCCCCCCTTTTTCTTAGGCTGTTTTCGTAAACATTTAATCTTATATTCTTCTATTTCATTTGCCAGGGATACCATTTGGCTCTCCAATTCCGAAAGGTGTCCTTGGTAATGAAATAGGATGTCTATATACATATTAAGATTGATGAGATGGCTTTGATACATCACCTTTTGAAAAGGATTTTAAGAAGCTGAATGGATTAATTTCCTTGCTTTTTCTCTTGCCCACTGAAGAGAACGAGTTGGACAATGGCCTTTTATTCGTTCTGTTAGGTCCTCTTCATCCGTCTCTAGAATCTTCTCCGATGTTGGATATTCCTTTAATATCGATAAAGATACTTTCGAAAAAAGATCTCCAAATACTTTTCGGAAATCAGGAAAAATCTGGTCTAAAATCGTATGAAATTGCAATTTTGCTTCTACATACATATTCGTCACGATTTCCTGTTGTCTAGATAGATTACGAAGGTTCAACAGCTGAATTCCCCTCATTTTATAAGGTTCAAAATCCTCTTTGTAATAAAGGGTACATAACTGATAGGCATCAAAGGCATCTGTTTTTACCTTTCTTAAACTTGATTTCTTCGCTTGATGAGAAATGATTGGATTCAACAGGATATAAAGCACATCATTTTCATCTAAGCATTGAATAATAGGAGTATGATAATGTCCCGTTGATTCTAATATGACCACTGGCATCTTACCTGTCATTGATTTAATTTCTCCTAAGAAACTTACAAGCCCATCTAATTCTTCACGATTATGCTTGATTGAAAAACTCTTTCCATAAGGCTTTCCTTTATCTAAAAAAGCCTGTACTTCACTTACTTCTTTAGCTACGTCTATACTCACAACTGGGTTCATTCTTTCTCCTCCTCTTGCGTATTCACCAGTAACCCCTATACCTCCAAGTAGTATTATATCTTCGCTTGTTATACGAGGTCGAAGTCCCAACCAGCCTCAAACATATTTCTACAAGTAGGGGGGTGAATAGTTTAGCTGACGGGATAAATGTCCCACGCCCCCGTATGTTCTACCCTGGCTACTGATAGATTAAATCCATATAAAAAAAGTTCAACCAGAAAGTTCTGGCTGAACTATATAATACGAAACCCTTGTTAATTTAAGTGCAATATTTTACAATATTGAATCCTTGGATAAATTTCTATGCTACCAACCAGAACCTACGACTAAAAATGTTTTATTCGTACCATTAAAAAGGCAAAATTTTAATAAAATTCCAGAATTAATAATAGCTCCTAGACAACCTAATCTGAATAAACACTTTCACAAGTATTAGCTGCTGGTTCATAAAAACAATGATTTTTATATTGACCACTAAAAGGTTGATCGTACCACGTTGGAGGACAGGGAGCATATGGATTAAAATACCAAAGGGCATATTTCGCTGGTTGATCTCTCCAATAATCCAAATTCTGTTTTGCTAACCTTTTTTCTTGAGGCCTCGCCCTTTGGTAAAATAGATTTCCTTTTTGAACAGCTTCAAAAGAATAATTTCCTCCTTGTACTTGATAAACGACTTGTTCAATCGTTCTTACATCCTTAAAGTCTAAACAATTCGCTACAGCACGATTAACCACTACATTGCCAACATATAACATCCCTTGTTGACCTTCACCCTCGGCTTCTGCCCTCATTAACCTCGCCATTAAATCAATATCTGATTCTCGGTATTGAACTCTTGGCATTTTTTCACCCCAAATATATAGTATGAAAAAAAGCCTACATTGATGTCATTGTTTATAAAAAAAACGCTTAGTTTTTAATGCTTACAATACCTTTATTCAACTATCCTGCTCTGTTGTTGAAGAAGCTAACCCTATTTAGTCGTTTTTATCTAGAAGCAACAATCTGTACGAAAACAGCCTTTTCTTAAGAGCTATAATGCCAACTCTTGAGCCATGCATCATTTCTTGAATAGATAATAGACAAATGGAATCGGCATAATTATCATAAAAGATATATCCAATATTAGGGAAAAGGAGGCTGGTTTTATCGTCATACTAAAAAAAACAGCTGAAATGAACTATTATCGGCTGGGCATGAATCTTTGGAAGGATTCATGTCTTATTTGGTGAATTTAGAATAGAGGAGTGAGGGTTTTTGAACTGAACCCTGAATAGTAGACACATCAAAATGAAGTGGACCCTGTTTGGTGTTTTTCCTGTTCTCATTCTGGAAAACCTCGAGCTAGATGTCATCATCCAATACAATAATCGCAAGCTCTTAGCAGGGATGCTTCGTGGATTTGGTGTGGAAAGGGAAAAAATCAATCCAGTCATTCTCATCTTAGATAAACTTGAAAAAGTGGGCCTTAATGCTGTGGTTTCTGAGCTGCATGAACAAGGCTTATCAGATTCCACTATTTCATTGCTGGAGAGATTTCTATTAGAGGCTAAGAATGTTAGCTGTTTTGAATCATTTGCTCCCGGGAATGAAGAGGTGAGGGAAGGACTAAAGGAACTAAATGAGTTAGAATCCTTTCTATCCATACTAGGTATCAATCAACAATGTGTCTTCAATCCCTTCCTTGCGCGTGGCTTAGAGATCTATACCGGCACAATCTATGAAATATTCTTAACGAATCAATCTATCAAATCGAGTATTGGAAGCGGGGGCAGATATGATCAGGCGATAGGCGGGTTGATTGGCACAGGTGAAAACTATTCAACGGTTGGAATTTCATTTGGTTTGGATGTGATTTATACGGCCATTAGCTCAATAACGGGACCTTCAGACAGCAAATCTGATGTGGATTATTACATCATTCCATTAGGTACGCTAAAGGAATCGTTGTTAGTAGCAAACGCTTTGCGGGAGAAGGGCTTTAAGGTGGAGCTTGAGATGAGCAACAAAAAGATGAGTAAGGCTCTAAAGAAGGCAAACAAAGAGAGAATATCTACGGTAATCCTTATCGGGGAAGAGGAGGTAAGGAATAATCAAATCAAAGTGAAGGATATGACCTCTGGGCTTGAGATAAATGAGGATTTTTCGTTTAATGCATCCTCTATAGATAACTAATAGGAGAGCAACGGCATCCCTGGGCTACTGCGCTTAATTCAAAGGGCAGTTTTCTTGTCTTGAAGTTTGTTCCTTTTGGACATAAAGGGGAAACAGCCGAAATTGTGAGACCGCTAAATGGAATGGTTTCTTCGTATAACTGGGGCATTTGAAAGATAAAAATTCAAAAAGCGTGCGATAGATTATTCTATGCACGCCTTTTATTTATGGAAGATCTATTTTTATTGGTTCCACAGGTGAATGAGTTTCATCATATGACGGCCATACCGTCAAGGTTGTATTTTCTAGTCGGTCTGGAATTACTAATCTTCTAATAATGGTTGTTCTATCCCCATCTGTTATTTGATCGATCTTCCCATCACTTGTTCCTCCCAAAGGTATATGTGCAGTACTGTCAACATTCAGCATTCTAACGGAGGAATCTAATTCTCCCTTTGGATAAGTGACACTATAAATGATAGCAGTAGAAGCTTTACCAGTTATGACAGATGCCACTTTAAATACTATATCACCCTCAGGATTCGTGCTTTCTTTGTTGTCAAACACGTATTTCTCGATTTGGTTTTGTTGCACAGGTACATCAAATTGCCAATTGCCTTTTTTCGTTCCTATTTCTTCAAAGGAAACAGGAATGGTATCATTCTTGGGTAAATCCTTATATGGATAAACAATACGAATATGCCCTGTATAGCCATCTTTCGTTTTTGTCAAAGTTGTTAGTTCCTTTGTCTCATCAGCTAGCGGGTCACCATTAAAAATTTCATATAATGCATAATAATAGCCATCTTTCTCCTGGAGATTCCCTTTTACATCAAAGGTAATGCCAATTAGATATCCGTCATAGTAAGCACTTGTTAACGCAATATCCACACCGTTGCTTGTATAGGTCTGATTGAGCTCCTTCACTAGATTTTGCTTTTCTAAGCTCCTTCCAACCATATCGTTAAAGTTTGCATACAAACCTCCGATTATAGGTGCATCCGCCAGCACTTTTGAAAAAGAAGGGACGATTAAGCTGGAAGACATCAGGATTACCGCAGCAACAGTTGACATAATCCAAGCCTTTAGACGAGGTTTTCTTTTATTGGGATGGTGTTCTTCCTCTGCGCGGCTAATTCCCAGCTTGATTGATTGCAAAACCTCTTCCTTTGGTACGTCAACTTCGTTAACTTTATTAGAGAACGTGTTTTTGTCCATCAAAATAGCTCCCTCCCAATAACTTTCGTAATAGTTTTTTTCCACGGCTCAAATATGTTTTGATGGTATTCTCAGGTGTCTCTAGAACTTTAGAAATTTCCTTTAAACTCATATCGTAATAATAGAAAAGGATTATACTCATCCGATGCTTTTCTGGCAATTTCCCTATTGCTTCTGTAAGGTCCATCTTTTCCTCATTTTGTTCTCTCGGTATGGCCAATTGATCTTCCAAAGGAAACACTTTTTTTCGTTTCCGCTGGACATCATACGCACAGTGAATGAGAATTCTTGTTATCCAAGTTAAGAAAAATTCCTCGTTTTTTAATTGCCTTATAGAGGAGAATGCCTTATAAGCCGTCTCTTGTACGATATCGAGAGCATCATCTCGATTTCCAACATACAGATACGCTGTTCTATATAAGCGATCACTATGTACAATTAATAATTGTTCAAAGGCCTCGGAATCACCTTGAATCGCTTTTCTGATTAACATTAATTCATCCAACTTTTTCCCCTCCTTTTACTCATTAGAGATGATTATATGGCAAAAAGTTTCAACTTTTTTAAATATACTATTTTGTCGTTACAGATGATAGGTGAGTATAGGTAGAATGAAGGCAGATTATTATATTGAATTATTGTATGGAAGGGTACTTACACAAACAGATGCATATCGGAAGACGCTTTTTTTGCTGCTTTTGTCAGAATCAATAAAGAAGGATTCGAGCAATTAGTAGAGAATAGTTTTAAGGATTTAACATTCTATTGGCCATAAGGGAGATTATTGTGGAGAAACTTGAAAAGCTAATTAGTTGGGTAGAGGAAATAAAGAATAAGAATAAGAGCAGTGCGACATCCTTATATATTCTGAAAGATAATGAAGTGATTTTGGACTACTATAATGGGCATCATTCGAATTCTGCTGACTCAGCCCCCATTACCCCATCCTCTCAATTTAATGTCGCTTCTGCCAGAAAAAGCTATCTTGGGTTAGTGATTGCCTATGCTCTTTATGAAGGGAGAATCAAAAGTCTTGATGACTATGCAATTGATTATTTCACCGAAATGGATGAACAATTGCTTGGAAAAACAACGATACGGCATTTAGTTACGCACTCGCACGGGTTACACGAAAAAGAGGATGGCACTCTTTTTCGAGAGTTTGAACCTGGTCAGGGGTGGGTCTATAGAGGAATCAATGTGATAATGCTGACCAGGCTGGTAAATCGTCTGTTTAATAGAAGTTTTCCAGACCTTCTGGAGGAAAGAGTCTTCTCCCCATTAGGTTTTACAGAAACAGCCTGGCAAACAAAAGAGAAGGATTCATTAGTGAAGGTAATCGTTCATCCAGAAATAGAAGGGACATACAGCCTAGGGAATGGCAATGATGGATTGGAGTCAAATTTACATACTTCTGCAAGGGAGTTTGCACAATGGGGCAATCTTCACTTAAACAAAGGAATGGCGAATGGAAAACAAATCGTTCCACGTGAGGTCATTGAAATAGCGACACAGGTTCAAAGTCCTGTTTACAAGGATACGAGACTTCCCCAAAACGGTTTGTTTTGGTTTGTGCAAGGGAAGCCTGCCGCCTATAGTGAGCTTGGTGATAGGTGCCCGAAGGCTCTTATCAAATCTTAGGCGTAACGGGTCCAACTCTTCTAGTCATTCCGAAATACCATGTGGTCGTTGCAAAGATGTATAACAAGCGCTATAACTATGGCGGAGATAATTACCTATACTATTTGCGGGAATTTAGTCATTTAGTTGCTGACACTTTTCGGAAGTGAGTGGTCATTACTGTTATCCTATCTTCAATACTAATAGCCGGGATGAGCATCTTTATTGAGTAATGATCAAAAAGGTCCTTTTCTACAAGTAAGAAAAGGACCTTTTTATTATTCTATCACTTGCTCATAATAATTTCTTTTCGATTTATCCGATACAATAAAGGTAATAAGTAGCCCCAATGCCAAAAAAGCAAAAGAGCCTATCATATAGATTGGCCGGATTTCAAACAGTTCAGCCGATAATCCGAGTATAACGGTAAATAAGATGATTAAACCAGCCTCCAACATTCCGAAGACACTGGAGAATCTGCCCATAATATCTACGGGTACATTGTTTTGATAGAACGTTAAAAACCCTGTATTAGCGAAAGATAAGAAAAAGGTTAAGGTGAAGAAACCGATAGATGCCCCTAGGAAATCAGTTGAAAAAGCAAAAATAAGATAGCCGATAGGAGTGAAGATGGCACCAAGTCCCATCAGAATATTTAAGGATAATTTATTGGCGAATACAGCATTTACCAATGAGCCCCCGATAATTCCAACACCGGCAATACTGACAAGAAATCCATAGGTACTTTCAGATAAAGATAAAACCTCTGTGGCAAATGCAGCCTCTAAAGAATCCAAAGCAGTCATAAACACTGAAATGATACTAAATAGAACGTAAACGAAGGTCACATGAATAGTTGTTTTGCTGAATGTCAGGATCCTTTTCCAATCGTTTAAAATTAAAGAGGCAGTAGCTTTTCCAGTTATACTATCGCTTTTCCCAATCTCCACATTCGGAAGAAGAAAAATGACGATGGCTGATAAAAATAACGCGATCGAATTCATCAGTATAGCTATGTTTGGAGATCCAATCATAAAAAGGAAACCGGCAATGGAAGGTCCTAGTATAAATCCACATGAATGAATGAAGTTTCTCAGTGCATTAAATCTTTGTCTATCCGTTTTGGGAATTAATTTAGTCATGTAAACCATGGAAGTGGGTTCAAAAATCGATTTAGCTATATTAATTAGAAAGACGACTAGATAGATGAGAATAAGCGAATCTAGAAACGGCAAGGTAAAAATAAATATTGCTTTTATTAAGTCTAGAAGGATCATTAGATTTCTTTGGTTTAATCTATCAATAAACGTTCCAGACCAAAAATTCGTCAATAAGGCTGCAATGGGTGAAAGAATATACAGGATTGATACAGCTAAAGGTGACCCCGTCATATCTAATATAATCAAGTTCAAAGCAATCAAATAAACCCATGCCCCGATATTGGATATTCCGATTCCGAATAAAAGTAAAAGAGGATTTTTCCATTTCATTGTATCACTCCTAAATATATTGTTTATAAAACAAAAAAATCTCACCCCCAAGGATTATGATCCTTAGGGACGAGACTCCTTATATTTAGAAGTTCGCGGTACCACCCCAGTTTATTCCTGTGTCACCACAGAAACCTTTTCGAGTACGACATAATGAAACAAATGTTTATACTCTATCTCGATAACGGGAGAAACCGACACATAATCAATATCTAGACGAAATTCCTATGCGTTGCTCCAAGACTTGGTTCAGTGGGCTATTACATCCTCCATTTTCAGCTGCTGGAGTTCTCTGTTATGCTTGAGCACACTTACTCTTCTCTTCATTGCATTTATTATAGGTGATTATACACTGATTAACAGAATAAAAAAAGGATTAAAAAAATTTTAAAATGAATTTCTTCAGTCCATCCTCCACTTTGAAAACCATTTACGTAAAGGAAAGTGAGCATAATCCACTAAACCATACAGCTAAAAGAGCAGGAATCGAAATGAATTTTAAGAAGCCGTTGAGCTTTTGTAAACATTCTGTTAACCAAGCATAATTCTGAAAACTTGTGGTAAAATGAGTAACAAGTAATGGAAAGTGTGACATACGGGTTTGCACAGTACGGTGAATAGAAGATCAACAAGGGGGGAGTTCATTTTGGATGCAGTGGCGAAGGTCAAGCTTGTATTCTATGCCTTGTTAATTTGTCTAATCAATCTTTGTGCCTTTTATTATGCGGTCTTTTATGATGATAAGGACGGGAGCGGGATTTTCGCGAATAAGGGACAGTATTCCTTCGGGGAGAGCGCCTCAGCAGCGGATCAAGAGATTCCGGTTACCTTGTCCATCACAGACCAGGATGATGCACCGATCGGCAACTTGGAGGTTATCTTAAAGAGTGCGTCAAATGGAAATGCTTCTTTCCCTCAGAAGACGAATGAGAAAGGGATTGTGCAGTGGACAGCCAGCCAAGGGTTATATACGGTTGAAATCTATATGAATCATCAGGTCATAAAGAAGAAAATCGTTGTCATAGACCATAAAAAACAACCAACCATCCAATTAACTCTCGATATCTAGGGCAAGAAGCCGGAGCCAACAAGAAGCTCGGCTTTTTATTTTTGTCTGGAATCAGATTGTTTACATACAGTCACAGGTGGTAATGGGTAACAAAGCTTAAGGGAGGAGGTGGAAGGAATGGAGCATGCAAAAGCCTTATTGATTAAATTTGTTATGGTGACAGCTGTGTTGTGGATTGTATTGACCGTTGCCTTTAGCGTGAGTTTTGTAGACACCCTGATAGTCAGTCTTGTCTTAACGCTTGCGGCCTATGTATTGGGTGACTTGTTGATCTTCCGCAAGTCCGGGGAACCAGAGGAGCATCAGAAACGAAACTTAATTGCGACCGTATCTGATATGGTAATGGCCTTTGCCGTCATTTGGTTAATGGGAGAGGCTTTGTTCCCGAATGACACAAATATCCTCTCTGCTTCATTATTAGCTGCTATCCTGATAGCCGGCGGAGAATGGCTATTCCATAAATGGATCGACCGAAATGTTTTTGGTGTAAAGGAATCTGGAGAGAAAGTCACTGGCAATGCAGATTATACACCTTAAGGGGAAGAGCCCAATTCAATTGAATTGGGCTTCTTTTCATATTGTGCGAATTGTTCGTGATAAAATGGTAAAAAGGATGAGTGGAGGGATGGAATGAAACAGGTAATCGCGTTAGGCGGCGGGGGATTTTCAATGGAGCCGGATAACCCGCTGCTGGATGAATACATCATGGGCCAGTCCGCAGCAAGGGTGCCGAAGATTTGCTTTATCGGTACAGCAAGCGGGGATGCGGATGGCTATATTGACCGGTTTTATCAGTTTTTCAACCAGTATGACTGCGAGCCAACGCATCTTTCCCTCTTTAAGCCGCCATGCCGGGATTTAGAGAGCTTTATCTTAGCCCAGGATATCCTCTATGTCGGCGGCGGCAGCACGAAGAACTTGATGGCTCTTAGGAGGGAATGGGGCTTAGTGGATATCTTGAAGAAGGCATATGACCAAGGGGTTCTTCTATGCGGAATCAGTGCTGGGGCGATTTGCTGGTTTGAGATGGGCGTGACGGATTCGTATGGCGGAGAGCTTGAACCGGTCGTCGGAACAGGTATTCTTCAAGGGAGCCATTCACCGCATTATAATGAGGAGGAGAAAAGGCGGCCGGCCTATCAGCAGATGATCAAGGAAGGGGTCATGATGGGCGGAATGGCAGCTAGTGACGGAACGGCTCTTCATTACGTTAACGGAGAACTCCACCGAATTGTCAGCTCACGGCCGGAAGCAAGAGCCTATGAGGTTACGCCAAAGGGCGAGACCATGATTGAACCCTATTATTTAGGGCAGGATTATGTTCTGAAGAGCAAGCGCCTGACCCTCAAACCATTTACGCAGGCTGACTTCAACCATCTGATCAGCTGGATTGACAGTGAAGAACAGATGACGATTTGGTCAGGTTCAACTTTCACCTTCCCTCTCACAGATAAGCAGCTAGCAGCCTATCAAGCAGATAAAAAGCAAGTTGCGTTTAGTGTGTATTCAAATGAAACGGGTGATTGCATTGGTCATATTGCCATCGGGAAAATCAATCAGCGCCACCGGTCAGCACGGATTGGCAAGGTGCTGATTGGAACGCCAGCCTTGCGTGCCAAGGGACTCGGGGAGGAGATGATGAGGGAAGCGGTCACATTCGCCTTCTCGCATCTCAATCTACATAAAGTGGCACTTGGTGTATATGAGCACAACAAAAGAGCCATCGCCTGCTATGAGAGAATTGGTTTTCAGAAGGAAGGCCTCCTGAGAGACCATGCCAGAGTGGGTAAGGGTTATTGGAATATGTGGGAGATGGGCTTATTACAGGATGATTATGTTTAATTTTCCCTATAGAGGTTAGTAGTTGGTAGTGACGCAGGTTTAGAAAGGGTGATAGATGGATGATTGGACAGAAGGAAATAAGGCAGCTTGAGGTGATGAAGCGCTTGAAGGGCGCTGTCAAGGCATTTGGGGAAAGGGCCCCTCAGTATGAAGCCAATCAAGCCTTTCCGTTTGAGAATATCGAGGATTTGAAGCAGATTGGCTATACGAAATTGACGCTGCCGAAGGAGTATGGCGGATACGGGGAAGGATTGCAGGCATTCCTGTATGGACAGGAATTGATAGCAAGTGCTTGCGGCTCTACTTCCCTGGCAATTGGCTGGCATAATATGACCATCTTAGAGGTTTTGGAGAATCAGCAATGGGATCCGGCGAAAAAGGATGCGTTCTTCCATGCGATTGCCAAAGGGGCATTAGTGAACAGGGCCGCCTCTGAGCCGGCAACCGGCAGCCCGACAAGAGGCGGCCGGCCGCAAACGACAGCCGTGAAAACGGGTGACGGCTGGGTGTTGAATGGCCGCAAAACCTTCACCTCACTTGCTCCGGCATTGGATATCTTCCTAGTCAGTGCTTGGATTCCAGAGGAGGAAACAGTCGGCTGGTTCATGGTACATAAAGATCTAGCAGGTGTGTCCATTGATGAGACGTGGGACTTGATTGCGATGGAAGGCACAGGCAGTCATGATCTTGTTCTCCAGAACGTCCACGTCAAAGCGGATGACTATGTCGAAAAGGCAGCACCAAAGAAAGGAACCGGCTGGCTTTTACATATTCCAGCCTGCTATATTGGCATCGCTCTAGGTGCGCGGAACTATGCCGTGCAATTTGCGAAAAGCTATACGCCGAACAGCCTGCAAAAGCCGATTTCGAGCCTGCCCCATATTCAGGAAAAGATTGGCCATATCGAGCTCGAGCTTATGCAGGCCCGCCATTTCCTCTATGCGGTCGCTGCCCGCTGGGATGAGAAACCGGATGAACGGGATGAAATGGCAGGCGAGCTCGCTGCCGTCAAATATGCGGTCACGAATGCAGCCATCAGCATCGTAGATAAGGCGATGAGGGTCGTCGGGGCCCAAAGCTTGAAGAAATCTAATCCCATGCAGCGCTATTTCCGCGACGTGAGAGCGGGGCTTCACAATCCTCCGATGGATGATGCAGTCCTTGCCTTACTCGCAAACCAGATACTACAGGATGATGAGGAGAAAGCAGAATGAAATCAATTATAGTAGATGTCGATACAGGAATTGATGATGCGCTGGCCATTGCCTATGCCGTGCATTCCCCAGAAATTGAGCTTCTTGGACTTACTACTTGCTTCGGGAACGTAACCGTGGAGAAGGCAACGCGTAACTCCCGGCTCGTTCTTGAGAAGCTTGGCCGTTCGGACATCCCTGTCTATGCAGGTGCGGGGGAAACCTTGAATAGAGGCTTGAACGGTGACTTCCCTCATGTCGTACACGGACATGACGGCCTCGGCAACTTAATCGATGAGGAGCCAACGGATGAAATGGCCCATAGTGACCAGCATGCCGTAGATTACTTAATTGAACAGGTGAAAAATAAGCCCGGCAAGATCACGTATATTTGCGTCGGTCCGCTGACGAACCTGGCACTTGCCCTTCAAAAGGCACCGGAGATTACACCGCTGTTTGAGGAAGTCATCATCATGGGCGGCGCTGTATACACGAAAGGAAATGTCACACCACATGCAGAGGCGAATATTCACCGCGATCCGGAGGCGGCTGACTTTGTCTTCCGTTCCAATCTGCCGCTCTATCTTGTCGGACTTGATGTGACCATGCAAACCTTGCTTCCGACAGAGGAGCTGAAGGGCTGGCGTGAAAAAGGGGAAGAGCTCGGCTCCTTCTTCGCTGACATGACGGAGTTCTATATTGACTTCTACAAGAAAGCAAACCCAGGGATTAAGGGCTGTGCGCTCCACGATCCGCTTGCGGTCGGCTTGGCGATTGACAAGAGCTTCGTTAGCTTGAAGCCGGAACGTCTATGGGTGGAGCTTGAAGGAGAAAGGGAAGGAAAGACCTGTCCGAATGCACAAGGGAGACCGCTCGTTAATGTGTGTGTGGATGTAGATGAAGAGCGTTTTGTGAAGCATTTCTTAAGCAGAGTGATTTAAACGGTTATCGGCCCAGCTGTCATCTTGGATGACCGCTGGGCTATTTTTATGCATGAAAAAAGCTCCCCGTCTCCACGATGTTTGAACTTCGTGCGACTGTAGGAGCCTTTTCCCTTCTTATTCTTTACGACCCGGGTTGTCGGATTGATGGACCATGTCATACGGCTGTTCGTCATCTCGCCGATGGTTTTCTTCTTTTTCTTCATCATGTTTTCCTCCTAATTTTCCCCTTAAAAAAGCAAGGGTATGGTATAATTTTCTGAAAAATACCTGTTCCGCTTCAAAGATATAGTCTCCTTAAGCCAGAGACACAAAAAACCACCCTATGCTGTAAAGCGGGAGGGTGGCTTTAGTACGCCGCTCGCGGCGATTGTGCCAAAGAGTAACCAGCTCTCCGGTTTTGACTGTCTTTGTACGTCCATATTATACCATGCTGCTGCATAATTCAATCATAAGATAAGTAAATGGTTGTCAGCCTTAAGAGGAAAGGGAGGGTAGCTGTTATGGCAAAATGGATATCCTTGTTTACGGCCGTCCTGCTAATAAGCATATTGACCTCATGCATGGAGGCTAATCCGCCTGAAGCGGCTTCCCCAAAGGAATATGCAGAAAAGTATTTGGTGGAAGCTGTGTTAGAAACCGTACGAGCGGAGGATCATGAGGATTTTCATTTCTCTGCCAGTGAGAACATACAAATTGGCAAGCTTCATCAAAAATGGCGTTATTCAAAGGCATTCTTGGAAAATAAAAATGATTCACTTGAGAAAACGGATGATTGGTATGCAGCTGTCTATCAGGAGGGAAGGCCGGTTAACGTCGTAGCCATTTCCAAAAATGAAAGCGGTTATTATTCCTTTATGGGGATCGGCTTTGGGAAGGACTTGGCAGAAGCCTTAGATAAACGGACTGCCACAGAAGGAAAGCTAATCTATGAATTCCCAATGGACGCTTGGTTTGTTTACGATAAAGGGCATGTTATTGCGGTAAATGATGCAGGCCAAAGGTTGCTGGGGCTTGAGAAGATTAGGTTTGATGAATTTCAAAAATCTGTTTATGACCGCTATGCGGATAATTGAATACTGGGAGGAAGGGATGTTTAGCTAATGAAGGATGTACTGGAATGGGTAGATTCAAGAAAACCGGGTGTGACAGAGACTGAGATTAATCGGGCAGAGGAACAATTAGGTATTCGTTTACCGGCAGAATACAAAGAATTATTCACGCTGACGAATAATGCCCAGGTGGATGAATGGACGTTTTTTCCGATTAAGGATCCCGCCAATCTGAAGAAAACATGGGATGACCTGGTCCGCCAGAACAATGAATTAAGGGATGAAGGCATGCCAGAAGATTTAATTGCCATCGCGGAAGATGAGACAGGAGATCTCTTATGCTACCGGAGAACGGAAGAGGGAATTGACGAGAGGGTGTACCTTTGGGATCATGAGACCGGTGAAAGGGAGGAATTGGCTTCTGGGTTGAGGGAATTTATCTTATCCTATGAAGCTCTCGAAAAGGATTGGGAAGCAGAAGCTTTAGATTGATAGGACCTTTAACAGAGAGTTTATATATACAAGAGAATATAGGTGAGATTTGCATGATCAAAGAATGTTGAATCCTTATTATTGATGCCGGGCAGGTTTGCATAAGAATGAAATGAAGTATATTTTGCCGTTTTATTCACTTTATTTATGAGGGAGGAGTGTCATTTAAGTGAAAAAATACATTCTTGCTTTTTTCATGTTTACGATAACCGGGCTTTTGGCTGCATGCAATGTATTGGACATTCAAAAATCAAAACAAGATAAAAAAGTAAACGAAGATAATGATGAGATTATTTATGAAGGTTCAGAAAATGAATGGGAATTGTCTCCAACCTTCGAACATTCCGTTATCTATGAAGATGGTGAAAAGGGTTCGTATACGGTTGTGGGAAGTACAGAGCGCGTAGGTTTCACAGGTTCATTCCCAATTATCGCGAAAGAACCACAGAAATATTTTTGGTTTTATTTTGGAAGACAAAACATTTACGATAAACCAGTGAAAGTAAAGGCCATAAAAAAAGAGACAAAGGAAGTTGTTGATGTCCTTTCTGGCCCGAGTACCTTTTATAAGAGTGCTGCAGTAAGTCCGGGCAGTGTGAATATGCCTTCACTTTTAACATTTCCATCAGCAGGAATATGGAAAGTCCTTGTATATATTGATGAGAAGCTATATGAAAGTATAGTTATCGAGGTAGTATAATGTGAGCCGTCGATTTAAATGGAGGGGACCTTGCTTTTTTCATTGTTAAGAACAAAACGGACAAAAAAACATTGAGCTACAGGGGGATTACTCCCATATCAAGGGCTAAATCAGCTCTTTTTTGTTAGGGTGTTTTTGTATAGATTGTTCCTTCTATACAGAGATTCAGCTTCTGTTTTGTCGTTTCGATAGACAAAAGCGATTATATTCTTGTTTGAATAACTAACAGTTGAAAGCGGTCATGTCATAGTAGGATTTTGATTAAATAATCGTTGAAGGGAATGGAAGGGTTGGAAACGAACACGGATATTTTGAATATGAATAAAGATAGTTGGGAAAGGTCGGCAGAACGTTTTTTCGGAAAAACTGCTCTTCCCGAATATGGTCCTTATTCTTTAAGTGAAGAACAACTCGAATTATTTGGCAATATCGCCGGTCATAAAGTATTGGATATAGGGTGTGGGAGCGGGCATTCATTGCAATATATGGGAGATCGAGGAGCTAAAGAATTATGGGGATTAGATTTTTCAGCCAAACAAATAGCAACCGCTAAAAACTTGTTGAGTAATCAACAAGTTAACGTATCATTATTTGAATCTCCAATGGAGAAAAATCCAGGAATACCAAGGGATTACTTCGATATTGCCTACTCTATTTATGCTTTGGGGTGGACAGTTGATTTATACCGTACATTGTTAAATATACATAGCTATTTAAAGCCCGGCAGTATTTTCATCTTTAGCTGGGAACATCCCATTCACGACCGTCTGGCTTATACACAATCATCTTTTACCTTTAAAAAATCTTATCATATTGAAGGGCCAGAATATAATGAGGCTTGGCATAATCATGTTGTTATATACCATCGAAAGCTTAGCACCTATATTAATACACTAATTGAAGCTGGCTTCACAATTGAAAAGGTCATAGATGAAGTCGTGTTGCCTGAAAATGTCGGTGCAGATCATCCTTCAAGATGGTATTCATCCCAAAGAGCACAATTAGTACCTGCAACATTTATCATTAAGGCTTCCAAAAAGCATTAGGGGATTCATTTAACGATCAGGGGGTGTTGAACCCCTTATGAAAGAAACGGGCAGATTAGTCGAACAAGAAGAATAACCCCAGTTTTTGCAAAAGTTACAAAGTTGAGTGAAATGATTTCATTAGAATATAACCTTAAAAGGGGAAATGAATGATGGCAATTCGCATTCTAAATAAGTCTGATGCTAAGTTGTATCAAGAAGTACGATTGAGTGCATTAAAAAACAATCCAGAAGCATTTGGTTCTACATATGAGAGAGAAGCTAAATTCTCACTGGAATTTGTTGCAGAGAGATTAGCACCAGTTAAGGATAAATTTGTTTTAGGTGCTTTTGATTACAATGGATCATTAGCTGGGATCGTTACTTTTATGCGTGAAAACAGTCTCAAAACCCGTCACAAAGCAAATGTTTACGGGTTGTACGTAGCACCAGACTCTAGAGGACAAGGGATAGGAAAATCACTAATGATTGAACTAATAAAGAAGGCTAAAAATATGGATGATTTGGAACAAATCAACTTAACAGTCGTATCTGACAATCATTCAGCAAAGATGCTGTACAAATCCTTGGGATTCGAGATCTATGGGATAGAACGAAATGCCCTTAAATATAATGGGCAGTATTTTAACGAGGATTTGATGGTTTTAACGATCTAGTTATTGGGCTAATATCATTCGATAATAGACTCTCAAAATGGTAAGAACTAATCCAATGATGAAAACAATCGCCAATAAGAACATCCCAGCTGGATAAAGACCGAATGCATCAATCGTGGTCGAACTGTTATTTTGTAACGTTGGAACAATAAAAAACAACCATCCGATTAATAAAGTTGGAACCAATTGAGGAATTAACCGAAGGATAAATCTCCAACTAGGATGTTGTTTACGTTTATCTGACCATTTCTTACTTCGCAAAATTCCTCTGGTACCTAAAAGTAAGTAAATCAATGTCATTACACCAAGTGATAAATCAATTATTTTAGGTACTGGCGCTTTTAATTCAGGCTCTTTCCCCTCTGTCAATTGAATAATCCCTGAACTGATTTCATATGCGTGTTTTAAAGTAGGAGTAGAGCTATTTAGTAAAACGGCAACAGCATAGCCACTACTTGGAATGATATCTTGTTGAGCTTGATACGTAAATTCGCCCCCGCTATGTGAAATGCGTGCTGGCTTCATATTTGGTGAGCTTAACTGCCAACCAAGTCCATATTTTTCACTTCCAGGTTGAGGTGAATAAGATTCTTCCAATAATTCTTTAGCTAATAATGACTCACCTAATTCATTTTTCCCCTCGTTTGTGTGCATAGAAAGCCATTTCCCCATATCTGATGCTGTAGATATCATTCCTCCTGAGCCCATTAACATTTGCTCAAGTTCTGTCCAGGGTATTGCAGTCCCATATGCTGTTACATACCCTATGGGAAGCCCTTGTACAAAATCCCCCGAATTTACAGTCGTGAGTGAGTCATTCATTCCTAGTGGAGAGAAAATCTTCTGTTTAAGATATTGAGTGAATTCTATTCCGCTTACTTCTTCCACTAAGCGTGCTAAGACCCAATAATTTGCGTTGCTGTAATAGTATTTCTCTCCTGGATTCGTTTTCAGTTTCCAAGCATTCAAGCGGTCCACACCTGCTTTTAAGTTACTCGCTGGTGGAAGAATAATTGGGTTTGGAATTCCTGATGTGTGACTCAAAAGCTGACGTATTGTAACCTCCTCCCATCTTGAATCGTCAAGTTTTACTTCTGATAAATAGTTGATAACTGGGTCATCCAGTTGAACTTTCCCTTCCTCAACAAGTTGTAAAACAGCAAATGCAGTAAATGATTTTGATACGGAAGCAATTCTCATTAATGACTTTTCTGTTATAGGTATCCCTTCAGAATCGTGACCATAGCCTTTCTCATATACTAATTTCCCGTCTTTTACGACAGCAATGGATGCAGCAGGCAGCCCGTTGCGTTCTAAATAGTCAGCGACAAATTTATCAATATCTTCCGTTTTAAACGGTTGAGCAGCGTGCACAAGGACAGAAAACATAGGCATAATAAGAATTATTAACAGAAGAATACAGCCTAATTTTTTTGTGCTTAATAATGTTTTCAAATAATTTCCCTCCAATACATTTGTGATTGTTTTTAAATCCTTGAAGTACAACCTAATCATACTGAATTGTCAATATTTGGTTAACACCCTAGAGTCTAATTATTTTCTAAGTCTTCAGCCGTATTTGTTTATGCAGTTAGTTACTCAATTTATTTACGTTAACTACTGCTTTCGATTAATAGGCTTGGAACAAGTCTTTACACCAATAATATGAGCTGTGACCAGCTATTTTTTTATTCTTATTCTTTAAACAGGGGGCATTGATCCAAGAAGGATTAATGCCTTTTTCTGTTGAACTTCTTATAGTTAAGGGGCAGTTGAGCTTAAGAAGGAATATATTTATATTTCAAAAAATAATATAAATGAAAAAGGGGATTTAGTATGGATAGCTTGGAAAATGTGAGGGGATTTTATGATGAATCAGTCAATAATGAGTGGGAACGTCTTGATCGCCACAAAGTAGAGTTTGAACTAAGCAAACGTTTTATGAACCGTTATATTAAGCCTAATGACAAAGTATTGGACCTCGGTGGTGGTCCAGGCAAGTATTCACTTTATCTTGCTGAACGTGGATGCGATGTGACATTAGCTGACCTTTCACAAAAGAATGTAGACTTTGCATTGAAAAAGGCAACAGAGCTTGGTCTTCCTCTTAAAGGTTTGCAAGTCGATAGTCGTGATTTATCAACTGTTGAGGATCATCAATATGACAGTGTGCTATGTATGGGTCCTATGTATCATCTTAAAAGTGAGAATGATAGAGAGAAAACAATTAGAGAATGCGTAAAAAAGCTAAAGCCAAAAGGAACGATTTTTGTTGCCTTTGTTTCTTCTTATTCATTCATTTGGGACTATCTCATCCATAATCCTGAATTTATATTAGATAATGAGCGAAAATCCCAACTAAAAATGATAGTAGAAGACAGAAACTTTGCGGGAAAAGGCTTTTCAGATAACTTTTTTATTTCTCCAAAAAATGTTCTTCCATTTTTTAATCAATTCAATTTTAAAAAACTTCATTTACTAAATTGCGAAAGTTTTTTATATCTTCGTGAGCCAGAACTCCTTAAGAAAAGCCCAGAGGTTATAAATGCTTGGTTAGATATTGCAGAACAGGTATGTGAACGAGAGGATTTACTGAGTTTAGCTGAACATATAATGTATATAGGTGAAAAAAACGAATAATCCTATTCAACGAACTGGGGCAAGGGCTGTGTAATCAGCTCCTTTTTTGTTATGCAGCTAACAGGGAAGGTTAGGGGTTAGAAGGATTTCCTGGCATACATACCGAAATGGAGGATTATTGTCTTAAAAATGGAGAGGGGTAATTATGGGGGAGAGTATCAAGATGTTTGAGAAATTTGATTTTGACCTGATTTATCGTGAACGAAATGACGCCACTCCTCTAGTGGTAATGATGTGTGGTGTAGCTGGTTCTGGGAAAACGACATTCTCCCAACAATTAGAAAAAGAAGGTTTTGTGCGTCTTTCTATTGATGAAGAAATATGGGCTACTAATGGTCGGTATGGGATTGATTTCTCAATTGATAAGATTGAAGAATACAAGATAGCTGCAGAAAGAAAATTGCGCGATCATTTAATAAAGTTAATTCATGATAAACAACAGGTGGTAATTGACTTCAGTTTTTGGAATCGTGAAACAAGGGATCAATATAAGCAACTTATCGAAAAGGCTGGCGGTAAATGGAAACTTATTAATTTAAAAGTTCATGAAGAAGATTTACGTGAACGGCTTAAGAAACGAAACAAACGTTTTGATGCTAATGCGTTCCCGATTACAGAAGACCTTTTAACTTCCTATCTGAATGGTTTCGAAATACCAATAGGTGAGGGAGAAATTGTCATTGAAAATTAAGCCTAACAAGCAATAACCAAATGCCGCATTATATAGCATTGAATCTAGATTTAGTTGAAATAGCTTCGTCATAATTACGGTTTATGAAACAGCCAAATGGCTCATTGAGTTATTCCATGTGAATACTAGAATTACTTTCTTGAATTCAAGGCTTTTATTATGCGGAATTTGTAACTAATTGTACTTAAATAATCTAGTTCTTTAGCTTAATAAGAAGTCGGCTGTTTCCATACTGCTTAAACAACTATTAATCCATAGCAACAATCCTTACAAAAACAGGCTTTTGTTATGAGCTATCAAGGATAGTTAGTTGTAATTTATGGGGAAATTCAACATAATAAATGTCCATGAACAAAGGAACGGAATAATGGGGGTGGCATATGAAGAATGTTCTTCAAATTCTACAAGATAAGGTTTCCTGTTTACAAGACGCTATTCAAATAGAAAAGTTAGATAAAGGATACTCTCTAGATAAGAAATATATCGTCTATTTCAGTGATAAAAAGTATGTATTACGGATAGGGGATCGTAATGGATATGAAAAGAAAAAGAGCGAGTTTCAGATCCTAAAAAGGATGCAACAATATCCTGTCCAATCTCCTCAGCCAATTGATATCGGAATCCTGAGTGAGTTTAATGTCTGTTACGTCATTTATTCCTATATGGAAGGTGTGGATGTCAAAACGGCATTGCATACACTTACCATAAAAGAACAATACAAGATAGGAACGGAAGCGGGGAGAAAACTATCTAGTATGCACCTTCTAAAAGCACCTCCGGCATTAAACTCTTGGTATGAACGAGCAATGGCCAAGCATGATCGATATCTAGAAGTATATAAAACTTGTGGGATAAAGATTGAAAATGACGATAAAATTCTTAGATTTATAGAAAAAAATAAGCATTTATTAAAAGAACGTCCCAATCGATTTCAGCATGATGATTTTCACTTAGAAAATATTATTGTGGATAACAAAAGATACGCTGGGGTAATTGACTTCAATAACTTTGATTGGGGTGACCCGCTTCACGATTTTGTAAAAGTAGCGCTATTTCAAAGAGAATCGAGTATCCCCTTTTCAATGGGACAAATCGAAGGGTATTTCAATAAGAAAGTTCCAGAAACCTTTTGGATGCTCTATTCCATCTATGCGGCTATGGTGATTTTTTCATCAGTCGTTTGGTCCATGCGTTTTGCACCTGAACAGCTAGATGAAATGATGGAGCGAATTCATATGATAGTAGAAGACCATAAAAGTTTTGAATTACTCAAGCCTGTATGGGTTGAACCATCTTTAATCATGTAAGGGATGCTGCTTATGTAATATGGGGCGCAGCACGAGCTCTTTTTGTTATGTAGATTAGTGGAAGAAGGAAATCGCTTATTTAGTACCGTATTTATATAAACGGTATAAATAAAATGGGTACGGATAAGGGAGTATGGAGAATATGAGACCACTAGAAGGGAAAATCGCTGTTGTTACAGGAGCATCCCGCGGAGCAGGCAGGGGAATTGCTCGGCAACTAGGCAGTGCGGGAGCAACGGTGTATGTGACAGGTCGGAGTGTAAAAGGAGAGACAACCGATAACCGGCCAGAAACGATTGAGGAAACGGCGGAAGAAGTCACTTCACGAGGAGGTAAAGGGATTGCCATTCGATGTGACCATACAAGCCACACTGACGTAAGAAACCTATTTGAGCAAATTAAAATGGAACATGGCCGGGTTGATCTATTAGTCAATAGTGTATTTGGCGGCTCCGAAAGTTCTTTGCCATCTGGAGATGGACGACATTTTTGGGAAAGACCACTGGAGCATTGGGATGCGATGATGGTTGCCGGCCCGCAAGCTTATCTGCTGGCCGCTCGATATGCTGTACCTCTGATGATTAAAAGCAATAAAGGATTAATAATCAATATAACCTTTTATATCAAGGACAAGCTATCAGGTAATTTATATTACGATTTAGCGATGAATGCGATCAATCGGATGACAGTAGGAATGGCAAAGGAATTACAGGACTTCAACATTTCAGCTGTTGCTGTTTGTCCAGGTTGGATGAGAACAGAAAGAGTGATCGATTCAGGGTTTGGACCAGAGGATGGAACCACAGAAACAACAGCATATGTAGGTCGTGCCGTTGTGGCATTGGCATCAGACAGCAGAGTATCTACGTTTTCTGGCGACACATTAATGGTGGCTGACCTAGCGAGGGAATATGGCTTTACCGATGTCGATGGAACGCAGCCTTTGCCTTATAAAGGAGGATGAAAATCATCCATCTCATGGAAGATTTAATTTTAACATTTCTGATGTTCATGCAATATGGGAGGAAATAAACGATCAAATAACGGTTATTGAAGAATTTTCTTCAACACCTTGGGGTTCAAAAAAGTTTACCATACGTGATTTAGACGGTAATGAACTAGGTATTGTCAGGAAGCTGAATAATAGTTGGGATTAAACAAATAGAAAGTGAAGTTTTTCTTGTAGAAACGGGCTAGATTAGCGAAAGAAGAAGTTGCCATTATATCTATCGAATTTTAAGGATGCATCGATATCATGGCTATAGAGGGGGAATGTTAAACGTGACGAAAGATAAATTGAAAGCTTTTGTGATTTTAAGTATTTTGTTGGCTGTAGTTGGACTAGTTCTCCTTTTTAACAGTGTTAATTTTGGAACATCTCTTGCTGAAAGTTGGTTATCAGCAAAAGGTGGCTCAGATACTTCTTGGTTTCAAATTAGAGCGAGAGGAAATATCAATAATTTCTTAGCAGCGGGAAGTATATTTCTGGTGATTGGTCTTACAACGACGATCTTTATGACTTACAAATTGCTTACTATTAAAGAATAAACAAATGGTGTTAGCTTAGGATTAGAACTGATAAAAGACAGTTCTTTTCTTATTATAGAAACAGCTCAGGTTAACGGAAGAAGGATTTCTTCAGCCTAATAGCGAATTTCATAATGAAACTATAAATGAAGAGGGGCATTTTATGAAGGATAAACCTAGTGCTTTAACAATTATTTTTAGTATTGCTATCATTTTTCTTTCATTATTTTATTTCCGAAGACCTAAACCTGGCATCTTCCTCTGTATTCCTGACGGCATAAAAGTCGATTACCCGCTTATTAATTTGGAAAATAGTGAAGTTACTGCTTATATTACATACAAAAAAGAGACGTATATGCGTATTCAATATAATGTTTTAACTGAAGAAACAAGAGTAAATGGAAGTATAGAATCCGTAAAATTAAATCGTTTCTTTAGAAGTAGAATTCCATTAAAC
This sequence comes from Bacillus sp. FJAT-27916, assembly GCF_001183965.1. GTDB lineage: Bacteria > Bacillota > Bacilli > Bacillales > Pradoshiaceae > Pradoshia. Next base: position 2,318,804 of record NZ_LFZV01000001.1, on the reverse strand, counting down.
GATGCTGAATGTATAGAAATGGTTCAGCGTTCTGCCCGGTTTTTTATCGAAAATCAAATAACGAACCCAGATACATATTATGCAGGAAATTCTTATTGAAGTACGGTGAGGGACAGGCCGTGTTAGGTGAAAAAGGAGAATGGAATAGACATCTAGAATAATCTTGAGATAGGATTACGATGTTTTATGCTTATGGAGGTTCAATAATAGGATGGTTTATAAATGGGTTGTGATTCTTCTTAGTTTTTCAATGTTAGTCGGATGTGGTAAGGTGCTGAAAACGGATATTCAAGAATCGGTTTCACCTTCAGAAGCAAAAGAACGGGTTATGAAGGAGCATCGTAAGGATCATGTTCAATCGATCATAACGAATATTGAGGTAGTGGACAATGAGTATATCATCCATTGGAAAGATACTGATCCAAATAGCAAGCGTCAATCAGGTTCAGATCGAGTGACGAAGGATGGTGTGGAAAGAGTTAACGAAATAATCATTCGTGATTGATGGGATTCATCCGATCAAGCATTGATTCAAAAAGGGTGAATGCCCTTTTTTTGTAGAGCTGATTAAGGATCAGAAAATACATGAGAAAGTGGGATTAGCGGCTTCTTGTTGATATAACAGGAGGTGTTTGAAGATGAAAATATTCTCATCATTTTTTGTGGGATTATTCGTTATGTCCCTCCTAACAGGTTGTATTGGGGAAGATTACGATGTTGGTGTTCCAACTGCTTATATCGAAGTGACAATAGGCACAAACGATTTGGAATATCCATTAACAAAAGCAAATATCATTTGGGAATCTTCGAGCGGGAAAGAAGATCATGTGGTGAAAGATATAGAGGAATTTGGGTTAAAGCAAGAGGAAATTTGGGTCTTTGCAAATCAGGCAGTGAGGTTTGTTGTGAAAGAGAATGAAGAGAATGGTGGTGACAGTTGGCCAAACTCTATTTCCATTAAACGATGGAAAGATGGGGAAAAGACCAACATCGATGTGAATGAAAATGGTGAGTTCAAGATACCAGATATTGAAGGGAATTATCTATTAGAAGTACTCATCAATCATTCCACCAATCGAGCACAATATTTAGGAAATGTTGTGATTAGTAAGCAGAAGTGAAATAAACACCTGCATATTGACGTTCAGCAGTTCCAATTGGTTAATGTTTTTGGACAAATGAGACAGCTTAGTTCATCATCAGCAGACCTAATAACACACAATAAGCAGCCATTTTTATTAGGAGGGATTTATGATGAAATCAAGCTTTAAAAATGAACGATATTCTTGGGTGAAAGCTATATTATTTGCCTTCCTAATGGCGATCGTTTGTCGTCATTTTCTTTTTTCACCAATAGCTGTTAAAGGTGAATCAATGCTTCCTACTTTCGAAGATAAGGATAGACTGGTTATTAGTAAGGTAACTTCTATAGATCGGTTTGACATTATTGTCTTTCAAGCTCCTGATCAGGATGAAAATTACATTAAACGAGTTATCGGTATTCCAGGTGATACTGTAGAAATAAAAGATGATGTATTATACATCAATGGCAAAGCTTATAAAGAAGCATACGTAAATAAGAATATAAACAGAACGATCTATAACAATGAAACAGGTGATTTTAATTTAGAAGACCATACAAGTGAAAAAACAATTCCAGAAGGTTACTACTTTGTCTTAGGTGATAATAGATGGAAGAGCAATGATAGCAGAGAGTTTGGCCTTATCTCATCTAAGTCAATTATCGGGGAAGTAAAGTTTAGATATTATCCACTCCAAGATATAGGGGTGCCTAAATAGAATAAATTCAGCTGGAGAAATAACAAGAGCACAATGATTATGTATGATGCATCATAAGAAGAGAATAGTTGTTTTAGGTATTGGTCCAGGAAGGATTAATGCCTTTTTATGTTGAATTTATTATAGAAGTATAGAGGCATGTTAGTGGAATTCATTGAATTTAGGCGGTGAGAGACAGAGGATGAACCTTGTTAAACATCTTGGGATAAAGTGTATGATGTTGGTTGTAATATTACTAACTCAATTTTACACAGATAGTTATATTAGTAGGCCGTTTACTTACGTGGACTTAATAGCATTAATCATTGTTGGTTGTATAATAATTCCTGTTTTTATACTTTATGAAAAGATTACAGAACGTCTAAAACCAATTTCTTCAGCCAAAAATCTATTCCTACTGGTATTAGCGTTTTTTATTGCAATTATTTTCACAGGTATTATAACAGGAGAAATGAAGTTTTATTAACCTCTCTTTAACAGAGTAGTTGATCTAGGCAGGAATAAGGAGGCATGTTGCATAAAATACTTCTCAAATAAAAAATCAATCTTCCCAGGATGGACAATGTTCTGCTTCTGTTGAAACATCCCATTTATATTAAGTTTTATTCAAGAGCTTAAAAAGGAGGTATTAGTATATGAGACACAATAAAAAGAAGATGTGGCTTATGATAAGCGTACTATTCATTCTAGTTCTAATCTCCCCGCCCCTTTTAGATTCAGTCATACATGATAACGATTCTCCTAGAAGTGCTATCAGAGCTTATATTAGAGATGATGGTTATGCCTATCAAAGTTTTTTCGCAATCATAATCTCAAGAGATATTTATGATGAAGATTACGGACAAATGTATGACGTAACATGGCATGACTGGAAGAGTGAAACTGGAATGACTCCTACTATTTGCTATGCAAAAGAAAATAAAAACGAGAAGTATAGCATTAGTTGCGGTACAGGTCCTTGATTATTGCCCTTTTTTTGCGAGTGTCATAATGATAAACCTTTCCAAGAAAAGCGTACTTGCCGCTGGAGCAAATAAATGAAAGAGGGTACTAAAACATACGGGCGTTATGCTCCAATATCCAGAGCTGTGATCAGTTCTTTTTGTTTATGCAACTAAAGGGGAGGTTTAGTTGAAGAAGGAATCCTGAAAAAGATGTTGAAATAGTATTATTAACTCACAATATATGGAGGCATACATAAATTGAATTTTATTAAAATCATTTTTTCACTAATTCCAGTTCCATTCTTATTTCATTATTACGAATATAACTACTGCCACCTTGGGGAACACGATGCTGTTTACTTATTTCCGGTATTTCTATTGTTCATAATTGTTGTAGGTGTAACATCGAGAAACATTAAATTATCTTTGTTTTTTGGAGTTAATTTTATCATGACAGGTATCTCCTTGTTGCTTGGTTATTTTTTCATTGTTGATGATGGAAGTTGGTTTAAACCTTTCGGAAGAGACTTCGCAATAATATTCATCTCTATTGTTTATCTCTTAGGGCAGTTACTAATTAGGGGAACAATAAGAGGGATTGTTACGGTCATTTCCACCACTAAACAAAATGAATAGTATTCAACTGATCGGGGCATTACATCTGTATAAGGAGTCCTAATCACTTCCTTTTACTTACTCCAGAAACCGGGCAGCTTTGTTGAAGAAGGAATTAGAAAAAGAGAATGGAGTGTTATTCTTGAAATCACTTAAGGGAAAAGTGGCCATTGTAGCTGGTGGAACTCGGGGAGCGGGTCGGGGGATTGCAGTCAAAATTAGGTGAAGCTGGAGCAATCGTTTATGTGACTGGGAGAACCACTCTTAATCATCAGTCACCGATGGGACGTAAGGAAACGATTGAAGAAACGGCAGAATTAGTAACGAAAACCGGTGGAATCGGAATACCTGTAAAAGTTGATCATACTGTTGAGTCAGATGTAATCCGTCTATTTGATCAAGTTAAAAAGGAGCAAGGGAAACTTGATATTTTAGTAAATGATGTTTGGGGTGGAGATCCTCTTACTGAATGGGGGAAACCAGTAGGGGAACATGATTTACATAAGGGACTTCAGATTCAAAAACAAGCTGTTGAATCACATATCATTACGGCTCATTATAGTATTCCTTTATTTAGGGAAAACAAAGGTGGGCTCATAATTGAAATTACGGATGGAGTAGATTATAAACCCCGTGGTAACTTCTATTATAGTCTTGCTAAAATCTCAAATATTCATATGGCACAAGCAATGGCACAGGATTTAAAAGAATATAATATTATTTCAATTGCCGTTACCCCAGGTTTCTTACGTTCAGAGGCTATGCTTGAACATTTAGGTGTTACGGAAGAAAATTGGAAAGATGGAGCAAAAGTTGATCCACATTTTATTGCATCTGAAACGCCATTTTATATTGGAGAAGCTATAAAAAGTCTCGCTTTGGATCCGAATATAGCTGATAAGACTGGCGGGGTTTATGGTACATGGGAGCTTTCTGAGATATATGGGTTTAAAGATATTGATGGTACGCAACCACATTGGGGAAATTATTTTAAAAATAATGTAGAGGTATAAATACAAAAGGTGAATGACAAAATGAGCCTTCTGTTTTTATGAAATTATATGGCGTTGATTCAAGAAGGATGGAAGTCCTTTTATGTTGAATTCCTTATTGTAGAAACGGAGCAGGATAGCGGAAGAAGAACTTTAGTTTTAAATTGAAGAATTATCAATGAATTAGCACTTGATTTTCCTATGTTTTATATAGGAACAAGGGGGAACTGTGATGATTTTAGACTTAAAAGGCGAATATAAAATGGAACCAGTTATAGGAATGCTTTACGCAATGGTAGATGAAAATTATAAACGGTTAAAATCTATTGTAGCTGGTATGTCACAAGAAGAATTAGATTATAAGGGCCCTAATCAGAAATACAACAGTACAGCCCAATTGCTAAAGCATTTATCTTATGTTGACCTAAGCTGGGTATTTAGAATAAAGGGAGAAATGATACCCAAAGAATATGAAGAAAAGTTGGGGCCAATGTTAGATGAAAATGCCCAATTACCGTTAATCAAAGGCACTTCTTTGGAGGTAATCATTAATCAATATGATGATGTTGTAAATATGATTAGGAATTTATGTTATCAGCTAAAAGATAAACAATTAAACCATATAGTTAATTATGAAAATGGAAACCAAGCAACAATCCAATGGGGGATTTGGCACATAGCCGATCATAGTAGATATCACCAAGCTCATATCAATCAACTGCGTAAATGGTATAGCCACTATTAATTAATGTGGTGATTGTGAAATAGGAGCAATCACTTTTTTTTACTAAAGAGGCAATTTACTTCCATGGGAAATAGGCTTAATTCCGGGTAAAGGAATTGTATAGAAGTAATCAAGTTATTAACTCTTTTTAAATAACCTCCTGCTAGTAAATTGGTAGGAGGTTATTAAAGTTGTCGATGAGGGAAAGAAAAATTATTTTTTAAAACTAATATAAGTGTATACATTTATTATTCTTCATTCGTTGTATAAGTATGGGGAGGAAAAATGATGAAAAGGGAAGATGTATTAGCCTCTTATCAATTTGGGAGAGGAAGTGTTCGTATTATTATTGATGAAAGGGGCCAAGAAAGAAGATGCAGAAGATATCATTCAAAATACCTTTTACAAAGTTTACGCCATATTGGATGACCTAACGGAAGGTAATTTACGTCCATGGTTTTTTAGAGTATCACTTAACGAATATATTGACTTGAAAAGAAAAAAAGAGCGGCAGAACATTTACTTAACCGAGGAAATCTATTCAAAGCTCCAGCACGTTGACTGCGAAATTGACAGAATTTTAAATAAGGATGAGATTATTTATTTATTAAAGGATATAAAAAAAGAATACAAGGAAATTTTCTTTTTAAAATATTACTATGATTTATCTTATGAGGAAATTGCTCTTATTTTGGATATTCGAGTAGACAGTGTTAAACAAAAACTATATCGTGCACGCAAATTTATCTACTCAAAAGTAGGAGGAAAACGATAATGGACCATTCATTAAATGGAGCATTGAAAAAGGCTAAACGAAAACAACTTTTAAAGATCATTACTACTTCAATCATTGTCATATTAATTCTATTACCAATTCTATTACCAATCCTCTATAAAACAGGTAATTACTTTGCAGCGAAAAGTTCGTCAAGTCTGCACGAAGCACTATTTTTACATAATGCCATTGCCGAACCTAATATCCAAATCGATTCTCAAGTAACAAGTAATTCATCAATGTTTGGTGGAAACATTATAACAAACCGTTCTAAAAATATTAATGGATATGTAGTTCAATGGAGCACACTAACAAGTTCGTATGATTGGATTCGAAAACAAATAGATCATAACGAATTAACACCGGGCTTTTATTGGTCTGATACAAATCTTTATGAGTATGACAAACAAACAAAAAACAAAGTTGCAACATTTTATCATCCGTCCATTAAAAAATACTATAGAGGTGTTCCAAATGAATTAGAGGGAATTTCGCAAATGGATAATCACGTTGCAGAAGTTGCCATTTCTTTCAATCAACCGTATACCTTTCAAGAAATAGAAGAAAAAATACCCGATAATTTAAACATTGTATGGTTATATATGACCTCAGAAATTGTGGATGAGAGTAATGGACCTGCTGGAATGCCGGTTTTTGGATATGATCCATCTGATTCACCGAGTGCAAGGTATAACAGTTTTATTGATGACCTACAGCAATATGGTGCTGACGATGATATGCTTCAGGACTTTTTAAATAAAAATAAAAATAAAACATTTGATAATGTAGGGATTCTAGGAGTAATGCTCACTGGCCAAACGAAAAATTTCAAAGCCTTAGAGAATCAAAATTTCATTCGTGGTGCTTCCGTCGGTGCCACAGCACAAATGGTTCCTTACATTAAACCTGAAAAGTAATAAGTCTGTATATCTTTATGAGCTAACGGGGCGTTGATCTAGGAAGGATTAATGCCCTTTTATGTTGAATTCCTTATTGTAGAAACGGGCAGTTTAGCGGAAGAAGAATTTTCATATATAAATCTAGAACAAATTGAAAAGTTGAATCATAAACAGATAACAGAAATAAGTGGATAGTTGTTTAAAAGAGGTGATTTATTGAATATATTCATTGTAGCATATGTCGTTTTTATCGTTACAGCCAACCTTATCGGGTTACTCATCTTCAAAAAGAGTAGAAACCTATACTTAGCAGCATTGGTTATTTTCATACTAGCTGGAGTATTTGGGGTAATTGGGGTTGTTTGGGCTGTAGTGGTTTTTGAGGATGGCTTTTCGGCATTTTTCGGTTTTAATCTTGCTTCCTATTTATTTTATAATAGTATACTCGTCTTATTTCTCGCCCTTGTAGTGTCGATAATTAAAAAAGTCAAAAAGCATTGGTAAAAGATCACACCTGTCAAATTGATGGTCTTTTCTTATGCTGCTATCGGCCAGATTTTTTGAAGAAGGATTTTCCGTTTGATGACTAGAATTTTAGGTTGGTTGAACTCTTTAGTTGCAAAATAAACTGATTTTTAGAGAACATCATACACGGTGAAAAAACTTTTCTTATTCAACGCAGGGCATTATCAAGGAGGATTAATGCTCTTTTTTGTTGAATTTCTTATTGTAGAAACGAGAGGTTCGTGAAAGAAGATATAATCAATTCGAAAGTAGATTATTCAACAATTTAAGTGATAGAGAGGAAATAATAAAGGTGGTCTATTATGTATTGGGTAATAGGTTTATTTGACAAAAAAACAGAACATAAAGTTGAAGAGATTTGGACCCAACTGAGTGAAAATTCTATCGCCTTTTATTCACAAGAAATGCAAGATGCAAGACCGCATATAACGTTAGCAAGTTACTATGATTTAGATGAGGATGAATTTATCAGATTAATGGATGATTTTTATGCAGATAAATTAAGTTTAAATATAACCTTTAACACAATAGGTTCCTTTATGAATTATAAGACAATCTTTTTATCACCAATTATGACAAAGGAACTAATGAATTTTCATTCTGATCATTATGAGTATTTTAAGAAATATCATGTCAATGCTAATACGAATTATTTACCTGATCAGTGGATACCTCATTGTACTTTAGCCAATAAGATATCGACAAATAAGTTATCAGAGGCATTTCACTATTGTTTGAAAAACCACCAAACAATAGAGGGGAAAATTATAGAAATTGCTCTTGTTAAATTGGCTAGTGGTGCAAATACTATTATGCACGCACCAATCATATACTCGAAAAAATTAAGTTTGTCTGTTTAAAAAGGTATGTACTTAAATTAACCAGGGGAATAGCAGAAGACCAGATTGTCATTTTGATGGTCTTGATCTTCTGGGCTAAAGAGGCAACGTTCTTGTAATGAATGAAGTTAATGAGACTCCTTTTTGTTACACTCCTTATGGCAGTAACGGGCAGGTCCGTATTATAGAGCTCAGCCACTTCCTATCTGGAGGTGGCAGTTGTTCCATATTTAATAAAGAAGCCGAACGTGAGGACAATTGATCAGATTATGATTTCCCCTGATATGGTTATCAGTACTTTATAATTGGCTACTATATTCCTTTAAGTGAATAATCCTAGCTTCCCAATACGTTCAATCGCTTCTACTAGCCGGTCTTCGTCTACTAATAAGCCGACACGTATATAGCCTTCTCCGTATTCGCCAAAGCCGTTGCCTGCTGCGACGGCTACATCTGCCTTTTCTAGCAAAAAGTCAGCGAAGCTTTCGCTCTTGAAGCCGGGAGGGACCGGGAGCCAGGCGAAGAAGGAACCGGTTGGTGCTTCGACTTTCCAGCCGATTTTTTGGCAGGCGTCAATAAGGGCGTTTCGTCGTCGCTCATAGCGAGCGGTCAGTTCTTCGACACAGGATTGATCTCCTGTTAAGGCCGCGATGGCTGCTCTTTGTACAGCGGGGAAGAGACTGACGTAAAGATGGTCTTGAATGAGGTTGAGTGCTTCGATGATGGCTGGATTTCCGATAGCGAAGCCGACACGCCAGCCGGCCATATTGTATGTTTTCGAGAGAGTGTACATTTCAATGCCGACTTCTTTTGCTCCTTCCGCTTCGAGAAAGCTGACCGGTTTTTGGCCATCAAAGCCAATCGCTCCATAGGCAAAATCATGGAGGACGGTAATATGATGTTCCTTTGCAAAGGCGACTGTTTTTTCGAAAAAAGCCTGGTTGGCGGTAGCTCCGGTCGGGTTATTCGGATAGTTTAAATACATGAGCTTGGCCTCATTCCTCTGTTCTAAAGGGATGCTCTCATAATCGGGCAAAAAATGGTTATCTTTTGTTAATGGAAATGTTTCAACGTTTCCATTTGCTAATACGGCCCCTGATATATAGTCGGGGTAGCCTGGGTCTGGCAGGAGCATGAGATCTCCGTCGTTGAGCAGGCACATGGGCAGCTCCACTAGCCCAGCCTTTGCGCCAAAAAGGATAGCGACTTCCGTTTTAGGATCAACAGCAACGCCGTATTCCTTTTGGTAAAATTGTCCGGCCGCTTCCTTCAATTCCTCCAAGCCCCGGAATGGAGAATATTTATGCGTTTGCGCATCCTCAGCCGCTGCTTGTAGGGCTTTCACGATATGCGGTGGAGTAGGCTGATCAGGATTACCTTGGCCGAGATTAATGATATCTCTTCCTTCCGCTACGGCGCTGTTGACCTTCTGGACAAGTGAGGCAAAAAATTGGACTGGGAGCTTCTTTAAGCGTTCTGAATAGGTCATATCATTCACCCTTACAATGAGAATATATTTTTGAATAATGGAAATAGTATGTAAAATTCTATAGCCTTTAAGTGAAATTGTCCATAGGGAGGGATTGCCGGGAAAAAGCGGGTACTTCTTTCAAGAGATACGAATGAACATCATTGTTAAAGAAAAAAAGAATGCAAAGCTGCATTCTTTCTACGCCTTATTCTTCAAACTGACAGAACCCAAGAATATGTCCATCCGGATTCTTGAAATCAAAGGTACGAATATCTGGATAGTGACCGATTTCCTCTGTCTTTACTTGATTCTCTACAAGGAACTTATGCACGTCATCAATATTGGTCGTAAAGAAGTTAAAAGGGGAGTGCTTGGAGGGCTTGACATCGGTTGATTGCACAAGGGTTAAGGAAGTATCGCCGACCGTGAAGGCCGCATATCCATTCCGATTCCATCTAAGTGTTAATCCGAGGATGTCTGAATACCATTTAATTGAGTAGTCTAAATCACTAACCTCTACAAATACCGTATCAATTCTGGATACTAATCCTTTCATATATGCTCTCCTTTTCATTATTCAATGAGAAATAGATTCGACAACACACGTTTTTTCCCTTCCTGCAGGAGGAATAAGGTCATTTTTCTTGAAATCTACTAATATGAGCATTTGCCTTAAATGATAAAAAGAAGTACAGAAGTGGGATTATTAGATTGGTTAGCGATAGGCTTCATGGTCACTGGAGCTATTGTCCTTTTTGTTAGAAATAAAAATATGAGTACACAAACTGTCAAGAACCGTTTTTGACTAATTGCTCCAACAAAGGTTTGGGGAATCGTGAGCATCCTATTTATTCCGTGGTTATTTGGAGGGCTTTGAATGGTCGTATGATGGGGAGAGGGTGATTTTCATGTTCAAAAATAAAGAATTTAGCAGTATATCCTTTAAGAATAACGATGACTACATACGTCAAGAAGCTGCTTCAATAAGTGCGGGATATTATGGAAGAAGCGAGTGTGATAAAATGAAGACAGTAGATTTTTGTTATGACAAAACCTTCTAAAGATATTACTCAATATCCTGTTTCATTCACTCGGTTAGAAAGAAGAGATATAGTGGAACGACAATTGAATACTCGAGGAGGATGGGCTTTTAATTGGCTCAAACCATAATCACAAGACTATGAAGTGCATGCAGTGGTACTGGAGGAAAAACCAGTGATTATACAAGGATTAATTGCCTTAAGGGGCAATGACGATCCTGACTTCATGTGCATAGACGTTGAATTGATTGAATCAGCTCCTCAGAATAAAAAAATGATTAATGGGAAGACTAATCCTAACAGGGAATTTTTTAATTGTGGAAAGATATTAGTAGCATATGCTTGCTTATATAGCTTTAGAAAAGGGTACGAAGGTTATGTTGAACTTACTTCAAAATCGAGTAAGATGTCATTTTACGAATCTCTTAGAGGAAAACAAACCTATGGGCAAAATTTTTTATTCAATACAGTCAGCGCTAACCGATTGGTAACAAAGTATTTTTAAGGAGGAGACTTATCAATGTCCAAACTAAGAAGTTTACATGGAAGGTATCGGATTCCTAACAAAAATACTCTTGATATTAAAGGTACAGCACTGACGGATGGCGTATATGCAATCCCGAGAGACCCTGAAGAATATCGGGTAAAGGTAAGAGCTCTCGATGCCTATTGCAGAGAAAGAGGCATGGAACCAAAACAACTTACAGAAAAAGAAATGGAACAATTTCTTGTTGATCCGATGGCTAAATCAAGATAATTACATTTCAGAAAAGTTTTTTAGATAAGGTGTAATGTAAATCTGAATATATATTTTAGGCGACTAGAAAATGGTCGTCTTTTATAGTGCCTTTTTTAACTTGATGTTGCTTCTGAATTAACAATTCGGACTTAATAGAGGATTTTTTCTTGTTTTGTTGAAATTCTAATAAGGGAGTCAAGCTCAATGGACAACTTATGAAAATAGTAAGGATTCAGTCTACAAGGGGAGAATATGTAATAGACGTATATAAGGATTGAAATCCGTTACCATGGATATTTTTTATTAGAATTATTTATGATCCGAACTATAGAACACGCTACAACCCAAAAGATTTTGGGGAAAATTGATTGAAGTATACAAGAGAAGAGGTGAAATCTACTAATGGAGCAAGAACAGAGAAAGCCGGTTAAGGGATACGAAGGACTATATGAAGTGACCGAATCAGGCAGAATTTTTTCATTTCGTCGTGAACGGTTTTTAGCTAGGTGTGACGATGAATATGGATTTCACATAGTCAGATTGCATAAAAATGGCGAAGCAAAGAATTATAATGTATTTAAGGTATGGAAAGAAGCATTTGTAGATTTGCCTGAAAGGATGTTTAAAGGTGCCAAAAAGAGAATTTATTAAACAAATTTAGATGGGTGCCTGTCACTCCCTAAGGTGTATTCTTTTTATGTTTACATCGTTTATTTCCCTACTACAAATTAATGGTTTTTCCTTCTCGTAAGGAGGAGTTAAGGTTCTTTTCGTGAATTAGACTAATATAGGGGTAACAACCGATGACAACAATAGGAGGTACATATGGATTTATTATTTTGGCTGGCACTGGGCTTCATCATCCTAGGATTATGTGCTCTTGTGGTAATCAAGCTGATTCTGAAAGACCCGACAGAGCGAAACCTGCTATGGCTAATCGGCGGGACCACCGTTTGGGGAGCTGTGAGTATCTTGCTTGTGCCGTGGTTAGTTGGAAGACTTTGAGGTAGATGCTGTCTTACGAATAAATTGGGGCAAAATAAGAGGAGAACTTCCACCACAAGGGGGTTCTCCTTTTTGCTTCATTAGTTTTCATTCGCGATGAACCGCACGGTATAGGGTAACCCTAGTGAAGCGATGGCTTGATTAGCCATTTCGGTATAGCGCTCCTCAAGCCAATCCCGCGCAAAGGAATTGGATGCGGTCACATAAAGGACGTCTCCTTCTTGCGCATAGAGGGAAGTCCCTTTGAACCACGTGTTGAAGCTCGGCTCTGAAAGCTGCTCAGCCACTTTCTTTAAGATTTGATTCCATAAATCTCTGTCTGTTGCGGCTTCTCCGTTTTCCTTTTCTTGCTCCGCTTGGTCGATGAACTGGCTAATAGAATCCAGAGCTAGCCTGTATTCCCCGGCATCCAAATAGAAGAGGATTTGCTCCTTCTCTGGCAAGGTGCTGTATTCGACTAACATCTTGAACGCCACACGTACTTCCTCCATCTGAAGAAGGGAGAGCAATACTTCCTTGTTCATTTTCAAAATGGATCGTTCCTTTTCCGTGAGCATGCTCAGCGCTCCTTTCCAAGATTTCTTTATCTTCATTATAAATCTTGGCCAGATGCAAGGCACGCAAAGAGGTGAATCTATATTCCTTAGCATGTGTAGTTGTAGGGAGAACTCTTTCCTTTCTATTAACAATAATTAGTAAAAATTGAATCTTAATCACTCCCTCAATCATTTGCTAAACTAGCAAAGGGAGTGAAATAAATGAAACAAACTACTACGTCAAAACCAACCATCCTGTTTATTGTCATCATGGGGGCGCTGGCTGCATTCGGACCATTGTCCATCGATATGTATTTGCCTGCATTGCCGACGGTTATGAATGATTTACATTCGACCACGTCCGCTGTCCAGCTGACGCTGACCTTCTTTATGATCGGGCTTGCGGCAGGAAACATCGTGATTGGAACACTATCTGACAGTATGGGCCGTAAAAAGCCGTTAGTGATTTGTATGGTCATCTTTACGCTTTCATCCATCATGTGTGCGCTGGCGCCAAACATGGAGACATTAATGGCGTTCCGGTTCATACAAGGATTCACGGGTGGAGGTGGGGTCGTCATATCGCGGGCGATTGCGAGTGACCTCTACCAGGGGAGAGACTTAACGAAATTCTTGGCGACGCTCATGCTCGTGAATGGAGCTGCCCCGATTCTGGCACCGATATTAGGCGGGTTTATTCTGTCCTTTACCACTTGGCGCGTCCTCTTCGGGATTCTCATGGGATTCGGTGTATTGATGGTGTTTGGAACCGCCTTTAAGATTCCTGAAACATTGCCAAAGGAACAACGCAGCAAGGCCCATTTCAAAACGATTCTTCAGGACTATAAGCACCTCGTCACCACACCAACCTTTATCATTCCGGGACTGATTCAAGGATTTACCTTTGCCTTTTTCTTTGGGTATATGTCTGCCTCACCATTCATTATCCAAAATCTGTACGGGTTCACCGCCCAGCAATACAGCTATGTCTTCGCCTGTCTCGGAATCGGCCTTATTATCCTGGCCCAATTAACGGGAAGATTGATTGATTTCATCAATAGCCTGACCTTATTGCGTCTCTATACAGGCCTCCAAATCCTCGGCGCCATGATTACGGTATTTGCGCTTTCTCAAGAATCAAGCGTCTGGCTTGTTATCATCGGATTCTTCTTCATGGTCGCACCGGTTGCGGGAATTGGCACAATCAGTTTCACGCTTGCCGTCAGCGGACAGAAGAAAGGAGGCAGTGCCTCTAGCTTGATCGGACTCCTGCAATACATGGTCGGCGGTCTCGTGACACCGCTTGTTGGATTAAAAGGAGAATACAGTGCTGAACCATACATGATTTTAGTGGTGATTGTCGCTATCATTTTGATTGGTTTACATATCATGAATTATTCGGTCTTTAAGAAAAAACAAACAAGTACAATGAAATGATGCAATCTATTGTAGAATTACGATTAAGCTGATAGTTGGCTGGTATGAAGACGGGATTCACCCTGACTCATGCCAGCCAATTTTTTATAGGAGCAGGGTGAGATTAGTTGAACAAGGGGTTATCGTCTCGGGAAGATAATCGAAAGGAAAAAAGGGATGCGACGCAGTGTGCTTTATCGTGTCCCTAAGTTTTTGCTAAGATGCTACGAATATTAACATCATTGTCACGGATTGTTGGTGGATAACAGTGTGATAATCATGAATAATGAATATAGGAGGTATGAAAAATATGATAAGTATGAATTTGAAGAATCTGCGGTTGCAACATAAATTAACACAAGAAGAAGTTGCTTTCAGGATTAATGTATCAAGACAGGTGATTGCTAAATGGGAAAAGGGGGAATCAACCCCTGATCTAGGACATTGTCAGGCGTTAGCTAAATTGTATAACGTATCTCTTGATAATTTAGTGAATTTTGACGGAGAGGATACGAATGTAATCATACCGCCAAAGGGAAAACACTTTTTTGGCGTTGCTAAAATGGGAGAACGTGGGCAAATCGTTATTCCTAAAAAAGCGCGTGATGTCTTTCAAATAGAACCAGGGGACTCCCTTGTTATTGTAGGTGATGAAGATAGAGGCCTTGGTATTGTCCCAGAAAAGATGATGGATGCCTTTTTTAATCTTGTGCAATCACCGTTTCATAGGGGGGATGAGTGATGGAACATGCCATTTCAATTGATCATTTATCCAAAAAATACAATGAAAAAACAGTTGTTGACGATGTATCGTTTTCTATTCAAAAGGGGGAGCTGTTTGGTTTACTAGGGGTAAATGGAGCAGGGAAAACAACGTTAATTAAAATGCTGTGCTGCTTAACAGTCCCTACAAACGGTTGTGCATCTATACTAGGATATGATATTAAAAAAGACCAAGAACAGGTAAAGGAAGTGATTGCAGTCTCCCCGCAAGAAACGGCGATTGCTCCCAATTTAACCGTTCGTGAAAACTTGGAATTAATGGCTGGCATTCATGGATACTCAAAAACAGAGGTCAAAGGCAAAACAGCCGAAATGATGGCTGCTTTTTCCTTACAGCCGTATGAACATCAAAAGAGTAAAACGTTATCCGGAGGCTGGCAACGGAAACTCAGTATTGCTCTTGCGCTCATTTCAGAGCCGAAAATTTTATTTTTAGATGAGCCCACATTAGGCTTGGATATTATAGGACGCAGGGAGTTATGGTCTCTAATTGAAAAATTGAAAGAAAAAACAACGATTGTTTTAACAACTCATTATTTAGAAGAAGCAGAAGCGTTGTGTGATCGTATTTGTGTCATGAAAGATGGGAAAGTAAAAGCCATTGGGACAGTCGAAGAACTCCTATCTATGACAAACACAGGGAAATTCGAGGATGCCTTTGTGAAAATAGTAACAAAGGAGGGGTTAGGATGAAAACCATGATTTTTGCTAATCGAGTAATGAAAGAAATTATCAGGGATCCTATTTCAATGTTCTTTGGTGTGGCCTTTCCTCTTATTTTACTAATCCTTTTATCAGCGATTAATAGCAGTATCCCTGTGGACTTATTCGATATTTCTTCATTAGCTCCTGGTATAGCCGTGTTTGGTCTTTCCTTTATGGCATTGTTTGCGGCTCAAGTAGTAGCAAAAGATCGTGCTAGTTCGTTTTTAACAAGATTATTTACAACACCGATGACCGCTCACAATTTTATTTTAGGGTATACATTGCCTCTGGTTATCATGTCAGTTATACAAGTAGCTGTGTGCCTGTTTGCCGCCTTATTTCTAGGGCTCGATTTTACGATGACGATTTTTGCGGTAATGGTGATATTGATACCTATGGCATTAATCTATATTGGTCTTGGTCTTATTTGCGGAACATTGTTTAGCGAAAAGGCTGCAACTGGAATTTGCGGGGCTCTCCTTACGAATGTTTCGGCATGGCTATCGGGCGTTTGGTTTGATTTAGAGTTAGTGGGAGGGATTTTTAAGGATATCGCTCATGCACTGCCATTTTTCCATGCGGTTGAAGTAGGGAAAGCTGTACTAAATGGGACTTATGAAGCCATGCTTCCACATCTTTGGTGGGTAATTGCCTATGCGGTCATCATCATAGTTATTTCAATCTTTGTCTTTAAAAAGAAAACGCAAGAAGTCTAGTCTATGAAAATATTAATTAGGTAAGCTATGCTTAAAATTTGTTTGTGAAGGTATACACTTAAACTAACCACTTTCTTATTTATCTCTGAGGGTTAAATAAGAAGATGGAAAGAGCCTTTCTACACTTTTGTAGAAGGCTCTTTTGTCTCCTGAATCATGACGAATGGTTTAATCGAATAGCCCTAACACAATAGCTGCTGGTTCCTGGCTTTACAATAAAGTATCTACATACTTTGCAAAAAAAGCTGCAGAAAAGATTCCAGCAAAATATAAATCTTCTGATTATGAAAATAAATTTAGGACAAGAACGGTAACACCCCATTAGAGAAGAGTAGCGGAACTTTTATGATGGAAAATGGAAGATAACCAAAGACACATCTGGTCACTTGGTTTAAAATGGTAAAGGAAAGGCTTGGAAAATCAGAAATCCAAATAGGGTAGCTTCACTTGATAAAGCCGGGAATGTCATTAGTAAATAAAGGAGCCATACATAATGAAAAATATCAACTTTATTGATTGGCAAATAGAATTGGAAAACAAGATGGACTCTGTTGTTGATAAACAAGCACGTAAAATGATAGTTACTGAAGGTGCTATAGAATTAGTCGCTGTTATATGGATTGATGACAAAGATGTATTACAGCTAAAACCAACATGGGACTCGGTTATTTCAATTGACCATACCCAAAAAATATTAACAATTAGAAGTGCAGATGTATTAAGAACAGAAGAAGAGGATGCTGAATAATAGACGTTAATTAATGTACTAAGAGAGGTGGAGAAATATCTCCGCCTTATTGTTATTCACTTATTATAAATCTCCATTATGTAAAAAGGGTGAAGCGAGGAATTATCATGTTATCGGCGCCATGATTACGGTGTTTGCGCTATCCTAGGGCTATAGCATTTGGCTGGTTATCCTAGGATTCTTCTTTATGGTAGCGCCGGTCGCAGGGACGGCACCATCAGCTTCACGCTGGCCGTAAGCGGACAGAAAAAAGG
Organism: Bacillus sp. FJAT-27916; assembly: GCF_001183965.1. Lineage (GTDB taxonomy): Bacteria > Bacillota > Bacilli > Bacillales > Pradoshiaceae > Pradoshia. The sequence continues at coordinate 2,301,278 of NZ_LFZV01000001.1, read as the reverse complement.
GGCAGCGCCTCTAGCCTAATCGGCCTCCTTCAATGCTTAGTCGTCACACCACTAATTGGTTTAAAAGGGGAATATAGTGCCAGTTATCTTTAAGGGCTGCCCATTCAGCTCTTTTTTTATGTCTCTGACCATATAGATTTTTCGTGAAATATCAATTCTCCAAGAAAAAGGGCATGTAATGATAGTGATTAATAAATGAATATCTCAATGTTTTGGATATATATGTTAATCTGATATAAAGATAGGTCTTGCATCTGTATTGTGGCCATCACAAGGTCTCGTATGAGGAGGGGAAGTAATGACTAATAAAAACGATCATGAAGAGCGGCTGTCAGGCGGGAATGTCTCAAACGTCTATCGCGTTGGTGATACGGTTCGCCGGCATGTAAAGCCTGGCAGTGATAGAATCCATAGACTATTGCAGCATTTAGAAAGCAAAGGATTCGAGCAGGCACCGAAATTTTTAGGCATCGATGAACAGAATCGAGAGGTGCTATCCTTTATTAAAGGAGAAGCGGGAAACTATCCTTTAAAACCTTATATGTGGTCGGATGAGTCGTTAAGAGGAATCGCAAAAATGCTTCGTCGCTATCATGATGCCATGAGTGACTTTTCATTTGAAAAAGGCTGGCCGCCAATCGATAATACCCCAGAGCCGATGGAGGTCATCTGTCATAATGACTTCGCTGTCTATAACATGATTTTTCATAACGGAAAGCCAGCCGGCATCATTGATTTCGACATGGCTGCGCCTGGTCCGAGGCTTTGGGATATCGCTTATGCCTTATACACATGTGTTCCGTTAAGCAGGCTTCATCATAATGAAGCGGGGGAGGCGGTTTACTATGATGCAAGGAGAGATGCTGACCGGAGAAAAGAAAGAGTTCGAGTATTCTTTGAAGCCTATGGAGTGAAAGGAATGGAAGATGGATTCCTTGAGATGGTGCTCCTTCGGGTCGAAGGATTGGTGAAGATTATGCATAGAAAAGCCCAAGAAGGCGACCAGGCCTTTCAGCGAATGATTGAGGAAGGGCATGACCAGCATTATCTGGAGGATTTGCAATTCATTCGAGAGTATGGGAGAGATTGGGTTTGAATAGGAGGTAAAGGACACAGAACGAATGGAGGGAGAAGATGAGGATAATTGGTGTGGTCATTTTTATGATTGTCATTCTGTTATTCTTCCTGCTATGTGTGAAGTTAGGGATGTTCCTTATGAGGAAGAGAGCATTCCCTTCTAAGCTATTAGTTATTACATTGGCCGGGATTGTCATTGTCTCTTTCATCTATATGTATGAAATGTACTTTTTCACTTTTGACAGGATTGACAGAGAACGGATGCAAAACGGGCCAGGGCCAATAGAATCACCTTCAGGAAGATATACAGCTAATGCGTATTATGAGCCATATGGCGGTGCGGCCGGCGGGGTGAACGTATGGGTGGAGATCACAGATCACGATCATCAGGGTGCAAGAAAAACGATTTATTATGGGAATGGGCTGTCTGAGGTAGATTTGGAGTGGATAGGTGATGATTCGCTTTTCATCCAGAATGAATCATCCGGCATCCATAAATCAAAGGAATTGAACGTGAAGACCGAAATCTATCATGGTACAGGCTTAGCTTGTCAAAGTCTGGTGATGAAAGATACATATGAAACATGTTATTCAGATTGATAAAATATGGTAAAAACTTACTCTATTAATAACTAATGTGCCATTTACATAACAAGATGATGAATAGAGGAGGAAGTCGATGAAATTAGTGTTTCTGTATCATCCGGTGGATAATCTTATGGAATCATTATCGTATTACCGCGATACGCTTGGGTTTGAAGAAGCGTGGCGTGAGGGAGAGCAGGCGATTGCGCTCCAGCTGCCTGGAACGGATGTGAAGCTGTTAATCGAGAATGATGAGCATGACCTCGGGATCGAATCTACGGATTAAAGGCGTTTCTGTTTGATGGACGCATTGAAACGATAATAATTCAGCTGATAATGCGATACGCCCTAATGTAATTAGGCGCAATAACTGGCTATTATCGATGAGTGAAGCAGGCGCTAAGGTTGAGATCATCTGTTTGAGCTTGGTAGAGACTGCCAAAACGAAGGGTATCGATTTTTACCAATATCTAGTGAGGTTGATGGCCGATTTGCTAAACTTACCAATTTATCAGCAACCGAAATTTTTACATAACTACATGCCTTGGTCAAATAATATTCAAGTCACATGTGCTAAATAGCCAGTTATCCGAAAAAACTTTTAGATAGCTGGTCATTCGTCGTGCGTACCGAAAAGCTTTTTTTATATTTCTGGCTTAAGCAAGATATCTTTATTTTTATTTTTTATATATAAAAAGCAGTGACAAAATGTCACCGCCCAGTTTTATAGACCTTTAATTTTTGAATTTGATTCAAGTATGTTTTTATACTCTGACTCTTTATTAAAAACTAACCCACTATTACAGAAGTCAACAAAGTGTTTGAAAGAAGATTTAATTACTTCAATCATTTCCTCTGAAGGAATAGATAATATTGAAGTGCTATTCTGTTCTTCTGAATGAATCTAAAATAAGTTTATAATTTGCTCCATCTTTTAATATTTTTAGCGTTGATCCGTTATCTAATAAAGTAATATCGAACTCATCTTCTTTTTCATCCTTAATAACTATACGAGCAAAATCATCCCAAGTAAAAAGTAAGTCATCGGTTCTCTCTGAGTCGTTGAGGAATGTTTTATTTTCATAGATAATTTCAATATACCCATTAAGATAAATTCTATCCTCATAATCAAGGTACTTTTGAGCAGCAACCTGGGCATCTGGATGATCAATTGGTAAATATTCTTTATTCTCTCTAGTAGAGTAACCGAACTCTGGGATGAAGTTACTGATATATGTGTTTATTTTTAATTTTGACAATTTAAAAACCTCCGGTTAACTCCTATTGTTTTACAGGATATGCACTACTAATGCCTTTATCCTTCGTTACTACAACTTTATATTTTACACCTTTAATTTTAGAATATGCTTCTGTTTTTTTCCCATTCTTAATACCTTTCTCAATTTTGGAAGCGTTTTTTCTTATAACAGTATTAATAATATTTTTAATATCGTTTATGGATAAATCTGGGTCAAACATGGATTTTTCTTTTGCGCCAGTCCAATACCTAGGATGATGGTTTTTTAGAACATGTGACATTTTACTCTTAGTTACAGTTATATTATATTTGCCTGCTTTAACTTTATAGTCTTTAAAGTTTTTTAAAGCACTTTTTGCTACTTTACCTGAAACTTCTTTGAAAGACCTACTTCCAATTTTGATTACAGCCTTCTTAGCAACATATTTAATAGCGATTTTGACAGACGTAGCTCCTACAATATAAAAGACGTAAGGTGCTATTGATGCACTTAATTCTGTATTATCATATTCAATTTTTTCTCCTGTAACAGAATCAGTAAAAGTTGCATTAAATTTCTCTCCATCTACTTCGTTTATCTCAACATCATAATCATATATTGTTGTTTGTCCTTCGGAATCAGTAACTTCTCCTGTTAAGTTTATATCGTCAGTTTCCATATCCATACCAACTACAACGCTTGCAGATAAATCTTCATTCTCCATATTGGTTTCAAGTGTGATAGTGTCTTCTGTTACTTCAGTTATTTCTGCATTGAGTTCATCTACGTTTTCTATACCTGCTTCATTAGCAATTTCGTCTAATTGTTCTTGAAAATCTACATTTACTTCTTCTTGAATATCCTCATCAATATATTCTACTTCCAATCCATTTTCAATATCCATTTCGGAATCTGTATAGTTTTCGTTTTCTATTTCTTCATTTGATGCCAAACCTATGACTTGTGATGGAATCAATGAAACGATTAAAGCACAAGCTATTAATAATGATAAGATTTTTTTCATTTTATTCCTCCTCTTCTATTCTTAAAATACCGTAACCATATTCTTTTCTAGGTGTTTTTTGTATTACAGACTGTCTTATTATTTGCATAAAATCGATATAAGAAGAATGGGATTGAATTGATCCAAACTTTTCTAGTTTTCTAGCGATAATTCCAGTAGCAAAGGCAGTAGAAAAAGAGGTTCCACTAAAATACTCATATTTTCCGTTATTGGAGGTTGTTAGTATTCTATCTCCTGGTGCTGAAAAGTCAATTTTGCCTTTGGCAGAAGAACTAGTCCGTTTTAATTTTATATTTACTGAATTTATAGAGATGACGTTTTCATATTTAGCGGGATAATCTACACCAAAACCATATGTATTTCCGGCTGCTGCAACGATTATTATGCCTTTTTTAATCGCCTTTTCTATTGTTCTCTTTAATTGTATGTCATCTACTTGAACGCCGAAACTAATATTGATAATATCTACTCTTTCAGCAATACACCATTCTATACCTTTTATTAAATTTTCGACTTTACCTTTTCCATTTTTATCTAGGACTTTAACGTTATATAATTCAATATTTTGGGAAACGCCTGTTATTCCATAATCATTATCATTGGCAGTGATTATACCTGCAACGGCAGTTCCATGTCCATACTCATCATCTAAGGGTTGATTATTAAATGTGTTGTAAGCTTTGACTATTTTTCCTTGTAAATCATTATGAGGAAAAATACCACTATCTAGAACTGCAACTTTTATTTTGGAATCACTAATTTTTTCTTTGGAATAATTAATGGCATTGAATCCCCAATTGGAACTGTCCTCTTGAATTACAGTTGTTTTGCTCTTATCTGATGGAGTATTATCTTCTTTTGATACATTAGTAAAGAAAAAAATGGAAGTAAATAATAAGCAGGCTCCGAATACATAATATTTTTTCATAAGACCTCCTTTCCGATAAAATTATTATAATAGACAAAAAATACCATATCAACAATAAAGAGGTATTAAAAGTAATAATAAGGAATAAAGTTAGTGAGATATACTTATTAAAAAAGACATATAAAAATTTAAAAGGGAGGTATTTTTAAAAATGTTATCGATTGATTTCGTAAGCCTTAGAATACAGATGTTTTGAGAGCCTTTTACTTAATCCGCTTCATTCTTTATACTCCAAAATGACGTAATTTATTCACTATCAATTCACCCACAGGAAGTCCTCCTTTGAATATGATGCATGCTAAACGTCATAAATGTTTTTTTTGTGGATAATCCTGATTTATCCATTTCACCCTGTATCAACCAAAATAAGAACTTTCGGGAGCTCAATAAGGTAAGTGGAATCAGAAACCCAGCTCTTTTTATTCCGTAGCAATTAGATGGGTGCCTGTCACTTCTCGATATTTGTTGAACGCTCCTAAATTTTGGGTCTTTTTCAAGTGTTGGAGTAGTGTTTTTCTCTTCTCCTTATCCTAGTGACTTGTCGACATTTTTATATAGATGGTGGTGGACAGCTTGCACGGATTCGAGCGGAATTCCGGTATTCGAATCCATTCCGTTTCGTGAGAAATAGTACCTGTTACCATCTGATTGTACAGATAAGTGTACGTATGAAATAGTTATAATCGCTTTTGTTAAATCACAATGACATAAAGAGGCTGATACAAAAGGTTTGCAAATGAAGGTATGGTGTTACTCGGTAAGTAATAATAGAGGAAATAAAATAAAAAAATTGAAGTCATTGAAATAAAAAAGTCTCCTTACATAAAAGAAGCCTCTCCCTCACCTGTGGAACTTTCTGTGAAACAAGAAAAAACGGATAGTGACAGGCACTATCTTATCTATGTATGAAATGTACTTTTTCACTTTTGACAGGATTGACAGAGAACGGATGCAAAACGGGCCTGGGCCAATAGAATCACCTACAGGAAGATATACAGCTAATGCGTATTATGAGCCATATGGCGGTGCGGCTGGCGGGGTGAACGTATGGGTGGAGATCACAGATCACGATCATCAGGGTGCAAGAAAAACGATTTATTATGGGAATGGGCTGTCTGAGGTAGATTTGGAGTGGATAGGTGATGATTCGCTTTTCATCCAGAATGAATCATCCGGCATCCATAAATCCAGGGAATTGAACGTGAAGACCGAAATCTATCATGGTACAGGCTTAGCTTGTAAAAGTCTGGTGATGAAAGATACATATGAAACATGTTATTCAGATTGATAAAATATGGTAAAAAGCTTACTCTATTAATAACTAATGTGCCATTTACATAACAAGTTTTTGAATAGAGGAGGAAGTCGATGAAATTAGTGTTTCTGTATCATCCGGTGGATAATCTTATGGAATCATTATCGTATTACCGCGATACGCTTGGGTTTGAAGAAGCGTGGCGTGAGGGAGAGCAGGCGATTGCGCTCCAGCTGCCTGGAACCGACGTGAAGCTATTGATTGAGAATGATGAACATGACCTCGGAGCGGGCGGAGTATTCCTCGTTGAAAGCGTGGATGACTTCTTTCAAGAAAAGAAAGATACCCTAACATTCGTGAGGGAGCCGGTGGATATTCCGCCAGGACGGTATGCGATTTATAAGGATGGCTCAGGGAATGTGATACGGATAATTGATTTTACGAATGAGTGAGAAAGAATGAGAAGAAGCCTGATCCCATGGGATCAGGCTTCTCTTTTCGTATGGAGGCGATAAATCCAAGGTGAGTCGGGTGGTCAATGATTTCGGCATTTCAATAGATATACAGCAATCAGTAAATTGCTGCCGGCGGCTAGGATATACTTAGTCCAATTAAAGATGACAAGATTCATTTCCTTAGGATAAAGGATAGGCAAGTAATGCCGAGTCCAAGAACGATAAAATGGGGATAGTTTTCTCTCGTACTATTTTTATTATATTAGTACAAATTCGACGCAATTTGAACATTAATAAAAGCGAAAAATGCTTGGCATAACCAATCGTTAAGAAAGTTTTTATCTAAAAAAGGCGATGGGATTATTAGTATGTGATTGGATTTATTTTCTTTTAATAAACTAGTCCGTTTCCAGACATAAGAAAACTACTAGACTTTGATAAAAATAGGCATATCTATCTATTTTAGTCGAAGTCTTTTTTTCTTGGTGAAATAAATTTGTTAACTGATTATAATATCCTTGAGTAATGTGAAAAATATGTAAAAGATGTAAAAAATGTCTTAAAGGAGGTGAGCTAAGAACAACTGTTATATCAGAAATAGATTCAAATTTTTATATTAAGGAGGAAAAGTGTTGAAAAATATTTGGAAAAAAGGCCTAATACAATGTAAAGTGTACCCCTTGTAAAGGACATTTTGAAAAAGCCTAGGCAACTTGTTGAAGCTGCTGTCTGTATTTTGCAGGCGGCAGCTTTTTTAAATTCCATTGCCCTCGATAATGATTGTAGTAAATCATATAACGCTTAATTTCTTGTTTTACTTGTTCCAATGTTTCGCATTCCTTGATGTTTGATTCATCTTTCAAATGACCAAAAAAGGATTCCTGTGGGGCATTGTCCCAACAGTTTCCTCGCCGTGACATCGATTGGCCTAGTCCCATTTTCTTCACTAATGCCTGGAATGTTGGATTCGTATAATGAAACCCTTGATCTGAATGGATAAAGGCATCTTCTGCTAAATGATGATGGATTCGTTTCAACTTTCGTATGGTATTTAAGGCAATATCAAGGTGAAGGGAATCAGATACTTCATAGGCGAGAATTTCATTGGTCTCCGCGTCCTTGACCGTTGATAAATAGGCACGTTTTCCTTTCTTGTAAGATAGGTACGTGATATCGGTTAACAGGACCTTTCCTGCCACTCCTTGTTTAAAGTTGCGTTGTAAGGTATTCGGACATGTGCGATGTTCCTTTGTTGCCTTGACCATCCGTCGATAGGGATTCGCTTTTCGAATGGGACAAATGATCCCGAATTTCTTCATGATGCGGCGAATGCGTTTCAGGTTGTAAGTGATTTGATACTGGTTTTGAAGCGTCATTTTAATTTGACGTGCTCCCTTTTTACGTCTGCGGTAATGATAAGCCTTAAGAATCCATTCTTTTACTCTTTCATCCGCCTCATCTTTAGCCGTGCGCTTTTGGGCTGATTTTTCTAGAAAGTAGTTATAGTAACCTGAACGAGATACCCCCATGATGTTACATAAATAGCTCACCATGCGCTTCAAGTTGTATTTCTCCATCGTATGCTTGATTAGTTCGAACTTCCATTTTGAGGTGATTTTTATTTCTTCTTCAACATCTGCCTTTCGAGTAGATCGAGCTTTTTTAATAGTTCATTCTCTGCCTCAAGTAAACGATTTTTCGCTTCTAACCGTCTAATCTTCTCCTCTAGCGTTAATTCTCGATTTGAAGGTCTTCCAGAATTGGTTATACGTGTATCCTGTAAACCGCCTACACCTGCTTTGCGATAGGCTGCCCGCCAACGTTTTCCGGCAGTTCTGACACGGTCAATACCGATTAAATCAACATTCAAACCAGCCTCTTCGAATATTTCTCGCGGGAATTTACCTTTCTCATTTTCCGCAATAAAATGACGTTTGAATTCATCTGTATAAGTAATGGCTTTATCACTCACTGCTTTCACATAGGTATTTTTCTTTAATAGTTCTTGTTCTTTTTGGGTCAATAATCTTTTAGTCATTTCAATCCGCTCCGACATCTTTTTTCTCATTATAAACAAAGTACCCCATCAGATGGACTTTTTTCAAAGTGTCTATCTGATAGGGTACATTTTACAGCACTCACTACGCCTTTTTATCTTGTTTTTCCCATAGTGGACCTCTGGTTAAGGGTGATGAGAGAAACAAGGTTGGTGTCCAACATAAGGTGAGGATATATCTGAAGGACGTACCTATTTACGAAAGTAGCCAAATATAAAAATCAAAGCTATTTTTCCATTTGAGAGTATGTATGAAAACATTGACGATTTAATGATTATATTGGTATTCCATATTAAATTTGATTGGTAAAATATATTTATTAAGTACTTGAATATTACAAGAAGAGAATGGATGAGTTAATAGTGGAAACAGATTTGAAGTTACAACATTATCACCAGTATAATCAATCGGTGATGCGCATATAGGATTAAAACATTACTTGTATAGAAGTAATAAAGAACAAGTTGTATAAAAAAGCAGAAATGTTGTTAAATAACATTTCTGCTTTTTAATTATTATTCTATGCAATGTATATTACCGAACTCTCTCTATCCATTAGAGCCTTGTTAGATTAGCGATATATACAATGGCAGAACAAATGAGATTGATACTTTTATTTTGAAGCGGATTCGGCTCATAGTTTGGCTGTTTTAGATATAAGGTTTACTATATTGATCATTTTCAATCTATTACAGTAGATGTTTATGTTAATTAATGGGAATGTAAAAGGTGAACGGAGTATAATAGATATTAGAAATATAATAAGTTGGGGGATATTGAATTGTGGCAAATACGGTAGTCGAATTGTTTGCAGGGATGGGTAGTATTTCAAAGGTCTTTTGGGAAAAAGGATATAAGGTTAGTCTAGCGGTTGAAAGTGATAAGTACGCGTGTCAAATATTCAGCCATAATCTTCCTGATGTAAATGTAATAGAAAATGAATTAACTAATATTGAACCAATGAATATACCTGCTAGTGATATACTTGTTTCTAAACTTCCTATGTCTATCCCAAGAAATCCAGATAATCAAAATTCTTTGTTCATAAAGCATATATTAGATATAGTAGCAGTAAAAAAACCTAAAGTTATATTATTCGAATGCGTGAAAAGATTACTTGTAAGTAGAGAGTTTAGTTTTGATTTGATATTAAAACGATTAAAAAATCTTGGTTACAGTGTTGTATATAAGTTAATGAATGCTAGAGATTATACCAACTTACCTTATGATAGGGAAAAAATATATATAATCGGTTTTAAGGATACAATGTTATATAATGCATTTTCGTTCCCTGAAGTAAAATCATCTAATAAATCTTTATTAGATATAATTAATATAAGAGAGAAGAAGGCAGATGTATATTACAAAAGTGCTGCGGTAAGGTTTCTGGATAAAAGAATGTTTAATGAAGAATATCTAATTTATAGAAGAACTTATAAAAAGGGGTTTGAAACTTATAAAGATATATGTCCACCTTTAAATGGCCTCTATGCAGATTATTTGGTACGTGATGATCATGGGATTAGATAATTAACTATTCAAGAATGTCTAGATATTACTGGGTTAAATGACTATGTTATCCCTAATAATCGAGTGAATTATTATAAGTTGTTCGAATTAGTAGGTGCTGCAAGCGTTAAGCCGGTAATAGAAGTTTTAGTAGATCAAATAAGTATAGTGCTACAGAATACTGGAGAACTAGGAACATTTTCTTCGGCAAATATGGAAAGAACTGAAGTTGAAAATTTTAAGAATGTGGTGGGTTCAAATACACTACTAAAAGAGCTTGTTCGAGATGTAGACAATGCTACTAATAGTTATGAAAAGGGAAAAACATTAGAAAGGCTTATAAAAATATTTTTTGCTCAAGTAGAGGGTTTTAGTGTAGATGTAAATAGAAAAACAAAGACTGAAGAAATTGATATACAAATAACTAATGAATCCGAAAGTGAGTTTTGGCGTAAGGAAAAATTAATTTTCATAGGTGAATGTAAGAATTGGAATAAAAAAGTCGGGAAAAATGAACTAGTTATATTTAAGAATAAAATAGAAAATAGAAGAGGAAGAGTAGAATTAGGGTTCTTTATATCATGGGCTGGATTCTCGAGCACATTTAATAATGAAGACTTGAGACGATCAAAAGATCCTATAGTAATCATACCTATTAGCGGTGTTCAAATCAAAGAAGCAATAAATAGTGAGAAAATAGAAGAATATATAAAGAAATGGTATAAAAGTGCTATTATGTCCTAGAATTTCTTTTATATGAGAGTGATAAATTTGCCGGGATCCTTATTTATGGACACCACAGAACTGCTGGATTGTTTGAAGCGGGAAAATTGGATTTTGAATGTCCGGTTACGGTATATATTGATTTACCAAAACAAGCAATGGCAAAGATTTTCTCTGATAATAATCAATATCAAGAGAAACCAAGTGCAGTGCATACATTAGCTATGAAAGCTATTGCAGGAACTTTAAGCAGTGAGGAAGAAACAGCAAATAACATCTCAAATTTATTAAATACTGAAGAGTGGTCAATCCTGTACCAAAGAATAAAAGATATAGACGGAAAACGTCCTAAAGGATTGTTAAAACCCTATGTAACAAATGCAACCTTTGAAAAGTTGATTCAACAACAAGTTCTTTTTCACCTTCCAGCTGATATGAATACTCCAAGAAAAGCAAGATTGCTCAATGACTACTTTACGGCTTGGAGCGAAGTTTATAATGTTGCATGGCAGGATGAAAAAAACATGTACTTGTTAAATCAATGGGGTTCAAAATAATGATCCGGTTATTTCATGTAATTCACTCAAAGGTTTCAATGAGTGGGTATCCAACTAAAAAGGATTATAAAGAATTTATTCAGACTAATTTGAAGAGTACTGCTGAATTTAAAGTAGGAGAACAAACATTACCTCTCGATTAGAGTAGTGAATACTTCGGCAGTTATTCTAGTGGATAGGGGATTAATGCAATTACTCATGCTTTAACACAGCACATTTCTACACAATTCTATAAGGCCCAACAAATAGTAAGTGGTAAAGGCTCATCTATATAAACCTTAAATAAAAGCATGCATAAAGGCATGCTTTTTATACTTTAAACTATCTTTATTCAAAATATAGATTACTAAGGTATTAATCAACAATCGTTGTTTTATTTAATAATTTGGATATTTTAGTAAGGTAAGGAGTTAGAGAAAGTGCCTGTCAACACCCGTTAGGAAAATTTTTCAATGCTAATGATTTCCTTGCTATTGTACATCACATAGATACATGCCGTGAAGATCTGATAAAAGAGGTAAAATCCTTTTATACTAAACTAAGAAAACATTTTATATCAAGACTTCTATCCGTTCTTTAAATGCCTATCCGAGCATTTTAGGAGACTGGTTATTGTGAAAAACCTGTGAATGAAAGGCAGAATCACTTTTGTTAATAACGTCTATCAGAAATAGCGCTGAGAAGTTCCAACAGCTTCATGGACTTACTTAGACATCATAAAATTTATCAAACAATGAAGTCTCTAGAGAGCTTCATATACAAGAGCAAAACGTTCTGAAGGCCAACCTGCTTCGGCAACTTAGAGAGCTAAACTAGCTGGAGCAAACAATAAAATAAATTTTACATGGTCCTACTGATAATGGAAAACCGTATATTTCAATTGGAAGCTAGAGTTCGGGATCATCTATAGGTATTTTAATGTTTATTTTGCTCTATGGAGAATTAGCTAGAGAGCAGGCAAGAAATTTTATTCGTTATATAGCTGAAACTCTAGAAAAGGTCCCGAAAACTCACAAGGAATTTTTCTTATTTGATTTATCTTGTATAACAAGGAGGAGGTTTACAGTGTTAGTTAATGGCAGACCACAAGAGTTGGTGAAGTACAGTAAAGGTACATATAACAAAGAGAAATTTGTCCAAGCTGTTAAGGACAGGTGGGAACTGACAGACTTGCAAATAAGAATGACGTATCTTGTATCAGATCTTGCCGTCAATGCGGAAGGGGTATTTTCGATTACGCATCAAAACTTCTTAAGAATGTTTGCGGAGCGGTTTAGGATGGAAGTTAGCTTGTCATCAGTGAGAAGATTCTTCGGACTCTTGTCCAAAATAGGGGTCTTGTCTGTTCATCATGCTAAAAGGAAAAATAATCAGCAATCAGCCAATATCTATATCGTTAATGTTTCGCAAGAAGGTGAACAATCGAATGAGCATCCTTCTGACACTCCTACTGAGCAGCCGGTAGAGCAGCATAATAAAACGATAAATATACCCTTTAATAAACCTTTAACTGATTTCAATTGTAATTTCAAGGAACCTCTATCACCGACTAGTTTCAAAGCCTTATTAATCGATGCCTGTCATCAGTTTTATCGCGAATTCTCTATTGGGAGATACTCCAAAAAACAATGGACCACCTTGATTGATAAATTTGCGACAGATACGATTGAAAGTGAGCGTTATCGAAAAGTACCGATACAAAATATGAAAAGCTATGCTTATCAATCATTAAAAATCATCACCGCGAATTCTGATTATAAGCATTCAGATGACTTTGGTGACTATCGGAAGGTTATGTATGAACTCGGACAAGATAAAAACGATTGCTATACGGTGAATTCGAAATTAACATTATATGACTGGATCAATCATTAACTTGTCATTCGTTTTATAAAATATCAGTGGACTTTACCTGCTATTCTATATTCTATATTCCTTATAAAATCGTTACGAGGAAATAAAGATTGATAGTTAGTGTAATGTGAGATGAAGGGGATATGAACGATTAGGGTTTTTATATACATATAAAAAGAGTTCTAACACTATATTCGGTACCTGTATTCCCGTATATGATAGTGGTATTCATGGACGTTTAATCTATTTCATATAGGAAGAAAAAGAAAATGATATTTCCATAATTTCCATATTGCAATCTAGTTGAATCCAGATTAAAATAAAAAAGCAGTCAACGAGAGAGCTTGAAAGAGAGAAGCACGAGGGCTGCAAGGGCGAGTCCTTCATGGCTCACCATATATAAAGCATGCGGGTGTGGCGGAATTGGCAGACGCACCAGACTTAGGATCTGGCGCCTTACGGCGTGGGGGTTCGACTCCCTTCACCCGCACTTATATGCGGAAGTAGTTCAGTGGTAGAACACCACCTTGCCAAGGTGGGGGTCGCGGGTTCGAATCCCGTCTTCCGCTCCAATGCCAAGTTATACGCCGGGGTGGCGGAATTGGCAGACGCACAGGACTTAAAATCCTGCGGTAGGTGACTACCGTGCCGGTTCGAGACCGGCCCTCGGCACTCTCGAAATTTACCAAGTATGCGCCCGTAGCTCAATTGGATAGAGCGTTTGACTACGGATCAAAAGGTTAGGGGTTCGACTCCTCTCGGGCGCGCCATTTATTCTTCGGGAAGTAGCTCAGCTTGGTAGAGCACTTGGTTTGGGACCAAGGGGTCGCAGGTTCGAATCCTGTCTTCCCGACCACTCAACACACATATGGGGCCTTAGCTCAGCTGGGAGAGCGCCTGCTTTGCACGCAGGAGGTCAGCGGTTCGATCCCGCTAGGCTCCACCACTTATATTGGAGGAATACCCAAGTCTGGCTGAAGGGATCGGTCTTGAAAACCGAGAGGCGGGTCAAACCGCGCGGGGGTTCGAATCCCTCTTCCTCCTCCATAATATCCTTATATTGGTCCGGTAGTTCAGTTGGTTAGAATGCCTGCCTGTCACGCAGGAGGTCGCGGGTTCGAGTCCCGTCCGGACCGCCATTCATGATGAAATAAATGATTGATGATAACGAAAACGAATATGTCATGCCGGTGTAGCTCAATTGGTAGAGCAACTGACTTGTAATCAGTAGGTTGGGGGTTCAAGTCCTCTTGCCGGCACTCTTCATGACGGAGGGGTAGCGAAGTGGCTAAACGCGGCGGACTGTAAATCCGCTCCTTCGGGTTCGGCAGTTCGAATCTGCCCCCCTCCACCATACTTACATAATAGGGGCATAGTTTAAAGGTAGAACAGAGGTCTCCAAAACCTCCAGTGTGGGTTCAATTCCTACTGCCCCTGCCAGTATGGCGGCTGTGGCGAAGTGGTTAACGCATCGGATTGTGGTTCCGACATTCGTGGGTTCGATTCCCATCAGCCGCCCCATAGATGCGGGTGTAGTTTAGTGGTAAAACCTCAGCCTTCCAAGCTGATGATGAGGGTTCGATTCCCTTCACCCGCTCCAAAAAGAATCATCATGGGCCTATAGCTCAGCTGGTTAGAGCGCACGCCTGATAAGCGTGAGGTCGATGGTTCGAGTCCATTTAGGCCCATCTCATTATTCCGCAGTAGCTCAGTGGTAGAGCATTCGGCTGTTAACCGAACGGTCGTAGGTTCGAATCCTACCTGCGGAGCCATTTTGGCCCCTTGGTCAAGCGGTTAAGACACCGCCCTTTCACGGCGGTAACACGGGTTCGAATCCCGTAGGGGTCATAAAACCATGTACAAGTTGTACATGGTTTTTTTCTATTTGCCAGCAATTTTCTAATAGCTGCTGACCTATTCTAATGGTAAAAGTTAAGAGAAAGATGATCAAATTCCGTTTGGTAAAACATAATAGTACAAATAGATAAAAAACAAGAAACGCGCATACAATTGTGTAGGACAATCTAAAAACAGTGCAAACTTCATGTGCACTGTTTTTATTATTCCCTCAATTCATTCCCTTACTAATAAGTATACTTACCCTACTATATTTTACATTTATTCCTCTCTATGACATTGTGATATATTTACTATATGAAGATATAAAGAGGTGCTTTTGGTTGAGTGACAAAGCAAAGCAGTTATTTGAATATTTATTAGCCGTGAATAACCTGCGTTTTAAGGTTATCCGTGAATATAAAGAGTATGAAAAAACGTGGTCTAAGTCGGCCCTTGAAGAATACGGGGAAGGCGTGTTTTTAATGGGGGAGGGAGAAGAGGAGGAAGCTATTCTAGAAATACATCGGCAAACCGTTAGCGATGAAGATAGCACGCCTCCCAATCCTGATGAATCCATCAGGGAGTGGATTACCTACTCATATGATAACGAGAAGCACTCTCCGAAAATGCCTGATCCAAAGGTGATGACGGAAGGAGACACTCAGGTAGAAGTCCGATTTGATGAAGATCCGAATCGAGTTAATCTTTTTAACGAGTGGAAAGCGGCCTGGAGCGATTGGGCGGCTAATATGACCAGAATTAAAAGCGTTCAAGCTCTGTATGAACGTTTCTTTAAGCTGTATCAAGAGTTTCAGGTGGAGGGGGAAGGACTGGAGCTGCTGCTAGGGCAGACCATCTTTACGTGGAAACATGAAGTGGGGACCATTTCTCATCCTTTGTTCACGACCAAACTGGATATTGAGCTTGATGCTGATAAGGGAATCGTCATTGTGAAGCCAACAAATCAGGGTTATAAGCTTGAATTGAATATCTTGAGCGGGATTCCGCTTCCGAATATGGATGAGATCCAAACGATTAGTCAGACCGCGCACTATCGAGATGTGTTCGAGGAAGATGTCCGTGATTTATCGAATCAATTTATGAACATCATCGATGCGAGCGGCCGAGTGGCGATGGAGGATGAACCAATCAATCCTTCGAAAAATCCTGTTGGACATGTGGATGAATATGTCCTGATTCTTCGAAAAAAGGATAATCAAGTCCTCAAAAATGATTTAGAGCAAATCATTGAATTGATGCAGCAGGAGGATTTTCAGGATCCTGCCACGATTGCCTCCATTGTCGGGGATGAAGTGAATTTTGATAAGAAAGAGAATAGTCTAAAGTGGGATAAGGTAGCGACGGATTTATATTTCCCATTGCCAGCCAATGAAGAGCAGAAGGAAATCGCGCGCCGCTTGGCAACGAATTACGGACTGACGGTTCAAGGGCCTCCTGGAACAGGGAAAACCCATACGATTGCGAACATCGTCTCTCACCTATTGGCCCATGGGAAGAAGATTCTCATCACGAGCCAAAAGGAAAATCCGCTCAAAGTGTTGAAGGAGAAAATCCCGGCCGAAATTCGTGATCTCTGTGTGCCAGTTCTCGGCGGAGGGAGAGATTCTCTTAGAGAAATCGAGAACTCCATCCGGACCATTTCCGAGCAGCTCGGCAATCTGTCGACCGAAAAGCTGGAGACGGAAATTGCGCGCGACAAGGAAGAGCTGGATAAGAGTCGACGAAAGGAAGCCAAGCTTAAACACCAGCTGCTTGAATACAGCAAAAGCGAGAAGCTGGGCATCGAGTATAAAGGAAATCCTGTCACGAAAGCAGGTGTCGCGCAAATGCTGACGGAGGAATCCGTAGACTATAAGTGGATTCTCGATAAGGTTGCCATGGATACGGAATTTCCTTTATCCGAACAGGAATTCAATTTGTTATGGGAACTGAGAGGTACGTTAGATGAAAAGGAACTCTGCTTGAAGGATTCCGTTCTTCCTGAACCACTGCTGATAAAAGGTTCAGAGGAAATGCAAAGCTGGTTAGACAAAGGAAAAGACCTGCAAGAAAAGCATGATCAAGCGATCACGTTTACTGATAAAGTTCAATTCCCTCATGACCAGGCCTATGCCGAGCAAGTTAAACAGGAGATTGCGGAGATCTTGGCCTATGAAAATTGTTTCGAGGAAGGTTCCTCCTCACAGAAAATCCTCGAAGATTATCTGGCTGGAGGCTCACGAAAAGAAAGATGGACGTCCTTCTTCCGTGACATGAAGGGATTGAATGAGGAAATGACCGCCATGAATCGGAACATCATTCAACATAAGATCACCCTTCCGAATAAGCCGGATTTTGAGTTAGAGTCAGATATTCAGGTTTATGGCGAACGCCTGCGGGAGAACAAGAAACCGAATTTTATTTTTACGATGACGAAGGGGAAAAACGCCAAATACCTTTGGGAGACGCCGATTCTTAATGGCCAGCCCGTACGGACAGTTGAGGAGATAGACATCCTGCAGCAAAACTTGCTTCTGAAAAAGAAAAAAGACGAGGCCGTCCGCACATGGAATGCGAATATCGATGAAATTGGCGGCACCCATATTGACATCGAAGACAAACGTCTCTTTAGTGCCATTGATCAAGAAATTTCGTTCTATGAAAAGACCATGAAGCTAGGTCAATTAATCGAAGGCTTTAAAGAAACGGCTAATCGTCTATCGTTGAACCAGCCAGATTGGCTGAGCTATGCCTTTTATGTGGAGCTGAAAACAGCTGTTGAGCATGTCTATGATGTCATCAGCTATCAAGAGTGGGAAACAGGCTATCATGCCTACATCGGGCAGCTGAACGAGCTTACAAAGGAGCAACATGTTCACCCGATTGTTCATTCGTTTATGGCTGTCTTAGAGGAGAAGGATGCAGCAAGATGGCATGAGGCGCTGGAGGAATTAGCGGCGTTAAGGGAGAAGAAAGAAGAAGTCATACAGTTCTTCAATCTTCATGACAAAGTCCAAACGCTAGCGCCGAAGACGGCGGAATGGATTATGGGCATTTTATCGGAAGATGTGCTAAAGCCTGAAGAGGTGCACAAGGCATGGGAGCTTAAAGCCTTGTATGATTGGATGACCATCAATGAGGAATTCGAGGCCGAGCGCATCGAGAATAACATCAAGGCCGAGCAGGACTATCAAAAGAAATTGATCACCAGCATCGTTTCCAATTCGACGTGGTTAAATCAAATCAACAGGATTACGGATGAACAAAAGCGCGCCCTTGTTGCGTGGAAAAACTTTATCAAGCGCTATGGGAAGGGAACCGGGAACAATAAGCGCTTCTTGGCTGATGCCCGCAAGGAAATGGAAACGGCGCAATCCGCTATCCCAGTCTGGATCATGCCGGTCAACCAGGTCCTTGAAAACTTCCCAATCAGCAATGAGAAGTTTGATGTCATTATTTTTGACGAGAGCAGTCAATGTGACATCATGTCTGTCCCTGTGCTTCTGCGCGGGGAAAAGGTGGTCGTTGTCGGGGATGACGAGCAAATCAGCCCGTATGGAATTGGAACGAAGGATGCAGAGATTGAAGAGCTGATTAATCGTTATTTAGACGGCGTTCCGAACAAACGCTTGTTTGACCATAAGATTTCACTTTACGAGATTGCCGATCAAATCTTCCCTAAGAACGGCCGATTAATGCTGAAGGAGCATTTCCGCTGCGTTCCGGAGATTATTCAATTCTCGAATGATTTAAGCTATGGTGGTCAAATGATTCCGTTAAGGCTCCCGTTTGATAATGAGAAAATAGAGCCGCCAGTGGTGGCGATAAGGGTAGAGGACGGATATGCCTCAGAAGGAACGAATATGGTCAACGAACCGGAAGCGGATAGAATCGTCGAAGATATCGAAAGCATCCTCGCTGACCCGAAATATGATGGTCAAACCATTGGGGTCATTGCCCTGCAAGGGAATAAGCAGGCCGCGCTTATCGAGAATAAAATCCGGTCAACCATTCCGGAAAGTGAATTTG
The DNA here is from genome assembly GCF_001183965.1 of Bacillus sp. FJAT-27916. GTDB lineage: Bacteria > Bacillota > Bacilli > Bacillales > Pradoshiaceae > Pradoshia. Next base: position 2,282,148 of record NZ_LFZV01000001.1, on the reverse strand, counting down.
TAAACAGAAAGATCATCTGCGGAAATGCCTATAGTTTCCAAGGGGATGAGCGGGATATTATCTTCCTATCCATGGTGATCGCCGGCAACAGACGCTTCATGGCCATGACGAAGAAAGACCAGCAGCAAACCTTCAACGTCGCCGCCAGCCGTGCGCGAAATCAAATGAGGCTCTATCACTCAGTCGAGCTAGATGAGCTGAAGAAGGATTGCTACCGCTACAAATTATTGAGCTACTGCAAGAACCCGACAAGAGTGAACGACACATTAGAGAATCTAGAGGACAAATGTGATTCACCATTTGAAGTCGAAGTGCTTCGCATGATTGTGGCCAGAGGCTATAAAGTCCAGCCGCAGGTCAAAGTAGGCCAATATCGCATTGACCTTGTCATTGAAGGGCTGAGAGACCGACTCGCGGTGGAATGTGACGGCGAAAGATGGCACGGACCAGAAAAATGGGAAGAGGACATGCAACGTCAATACAATCTAGAGCGCGTCGGCTGGAAATTCTGGCGAGTCAGTGGCAGAGAGTTCTATTATGATAAGAAAAAGGCAATGGAGAGTTTGTGGAGAAGGCTAGAGGAATTGGGGATTGAGGCTGATTCTTTTTAGTAAGTGATTAATTGTAAACGTATATCGAGTTGCTTTAGATAATTAAGGGCACCCCAAAAGATATGATTTGGGGTGCTTTATTATGGTTAATAATAGAGATTTTTTTATAAATATATTATTATTATTATTATCACAACACTATATACAGAGAAATTCTAATTAAGATAAATAGTTAGATTCCGTAATATAGTTGTTCCTTAAAATTTTACGTTTATTTTATCCTTAGCAATTTCTATTCTATCCCCTTCTTTCTTAATGGAAGTCACAAATTGAATAGCTCTAGTATTATCTGTTCCAGTTGTTACAATCGAAATCTCAACTTTATTATTTCCATCTATAATATATTTATCTGAATCTATACTATATTTTTTGGTGTATTCTGTATTCGGGATGCTTAATTTATCATTTTCTGAAATTAAGTTCTTTGTAAAATGTTCAATGTCATTAGATTTGAGCACTTCATTTTTTTCGTATACTTCTATTGAACTTTCTAAAATTTTCATATCAGAATGATTTATATAATGTTCAGTTTTAGAATTGCTAATTTTAATACGAATTTCAGTATCTATATTATTATTTACTACAATATTAATTGGTATTGTTACTGAATTACCTATATCAATCTTGGCCAGTTGATTATCTTGAAAAGAAGACATGGTAATGAATAATCCTAAATAAAATATTAGAGCCAATCCATATAGGAATTCAAATAAGGATATTAAACTTTTTTTAAATTTCAATGGCAGTTTGTTGGTAACTTTTATGATTCCAATTATTTTTTTTCTTTTTGTAAACTTTTTAATATTTTCTTTATTAAGAAATAAAAGTCCAAAAATAAATAGTGCACTACCAATTAAAAAAAACCCAATAACATAATTCCATGAGAAACTGGTTTTTGATATATTTATGGGTATTAAAATAATAAGTATTATACCTAACGACCATATTGAGTATCTTTTTAATTTCAAAAATATATTACTATATGCTTTATCTGAATTCTCATAGGCAAATTGTTTCTTTGCCTCGTCTTCAAAATGATTAAAAGTTTTTAATTCCAAAAATAAATATCTTCCAATGGTGTAAGCAAATAAAATACTCATAAAAAAAAGAATGGAAGAGAAAACATAATCAAAGTTAAAAATGTTGTTTGTGTATAAATCAGTTGAAAAAGTTTTATGCCATGCATTAAATGTCTTATTTACTATAAACACAGCACCACCAGCAACAGTTAAAGAGACAGCTAATCTGGTAGCTCTATCAATTGTTTGTTTGTTATATTCCATAAGTCCTCCTCTAATTTTCATTAAACCACTCTAATATTTTTTACAGAATCCTCAACCTGCGGCCAAAAACTTGCAGTTGTAGTTTTATAAAATCTCTATTTTTATTCACCTCCCTTTAATTACAATACAATATAATGTAATATATTTCCATATTTTTGTAAAATTCTTGTTTACCCCAGAAACTTCTTTTTGTATTTGAGAGGTCTTTTGAGATTTAAGTGTCGTTATATTAGTGAATAAGATTGTGACTAGTATAGGATTGTTGGTTCTGTAGCGAGAGAATGTCCAAGCATCATATAAAAGCTATGTCATCCAAAAGGAAGACTATCATCAAAATGGTGAGTATACAAAAAGTTAGAGTAATCTAAAGAGCGGGGATCACATTGGAATATAGAGGTCTTTTTATTATGTTTTATGTTAATCTGTTTGCTATTTTTTAATTCCTTTGCTAGAAATTATGTAAGGAGATTTAATTATATTAAAATATTAATGGAAGTAGCCTGCATAATGTAAGTTTTCCGTGAAAACATGCATACTAATACGAATATGAGAAATAGAGGGATAACGGATGATTGGAGCCATTATAGGTGATATTGTTGGATCACGTTTTGAATTTAATAATCATAAAAGCAAGGAATTTGAACTCTTTCATGAAGATTGCCGGGTGACAGATGACAGTATTATGACGCTTGCCATTGCAAAAGCCCTTATGGAGACGGAGAAAGTCATTCAGTCTTCTATCGCAATGGAGGATGATGCTGAATATGACTCTTTACTGAATAGAATGTCGGTTACATGTATGCATAGATTAGGGCGCATGTATCCGGATTGCGGCTTTGGCGGTAGGTTTTCGAAATGGATTTTCAATAATGCGCCTGAACCTTATAACAGTTTTGGAAACGGAGCGGCGATGCGGATAAGCCCTGTGGACTTTTTCGCAAGAACGGAGAGGGAGGTAAGCCGATTATCTGGGATTATCACAGAGACTACCCATAATCATGATGAGGGGATGAAGGGTGCCGAAGCTGCAGCTATGGCTATGTTTATGGCAAAACAGGGATACACCAAAAGTGAAATCCGATATTCGATTAACAGAGATTACTATCTGTTGGATTTTACGATGGATGAGATCAGAGACACCTATGTCTTTGATGTGACATGTCAAGGCACTGTGCCGCAGGCGATTGTGGCTTTTTTGGAATCAACCTCGTTTGAAGATGCCATTCGTACGGCCATTTGAATTGGCGGTGACAGTGATACTCTGGCAGCCATTACAGGGGCTATTGCAGAAGCGTATTATGGGGTTCCTGAGATTATGAGAGAGAAGGCATTAACCTATCTAGATGATGAACTCCGTACTATTTACGATGAATGGTGCAAGTATAATAAAAATGAAAGCTCTCCTGGTAAGTTTAACGTACTAACAAAATATATAGGAAAAATAAGCGAGGCGGATTCCTTCGGGGAATGGGTGATTGATCACGAGAACGATGGCACATCGGAAAATCTGATTCATATGCCATTTGTCCATTATAAAGAGCTTGTAGATTCATTTGTCAAAGAGTTTTATCAATTCTCCTCAAGCCATCGAGAGTATGAATTGACCGATTATTTATCCATTCTAGAGAGGAATGGCCTTACATTGGCTAGTGCTAGTATGTATGACGTGGATTCTCTGGATGACCAATGTATTCTAGCGCTAATGATGGGGGCCATTCGTGCGGATCGATTCAGTGAGGGCACGCTGCTGAGTTTATTTCAGGATGGTTCAGTTGAGAAGTGGTTAAAAAGGCTGAAATCAATCGATAATGAAAATGATAAAGTGGAAATAGAAGAAATCTATTTTGATATTGGCGGTTTTTCTAGTGGACATGATAGATACCATATAATTTTTAATCAGGAGGGCCAAGCTAGTTTACGTACAGCAAAAGGGATTGCTTTCAATGAATTCTCTGTTAAGAAACAGTATTCACGAGAAGAATCAGCTCAGCTGCTCGATGGCTTCAAATCAATCAAGGTTGATTATTGGAATAATGAATAATCGACCCGTTTATTCTCGATGGAACGCAATGGAGACTGGCGGTGAAGTACACAGATCAGAGCGGGGCAGAGTGGGTAGGAAGCAATGCGTATCCTCCTAAATGGGATGTGCTTTTATCCATGTTTGGTATTGAATAGGTAATACGTAGTAGGCTTCTGTATAGGAAAAACGGCTATCATAATTATGATGGCCGTTTTTCCTATTTAACCTCAATTCTTAGATAACGCCAGTGCAGGATAATTGAAAACGAAATACAATAATATGTAATGTTGATATAATTAAATATCGGGAGGTGAAGTTGAAAATGATACCATTGATAAGTTTACTTGTTGTTATTGCAATGGGTATAATCATGAGCTCAGAAGTAGTTGATAATGTGGTTCGAAAATGTTTTGGGAAAGGCAAGGTAACGCAAAGAAACGAACGCTTTACAAAGTATGAGCTGTGGGTAAAACTATTTATCCTTTTTCTATTTGCCATTCTTACTTTTCGTGTAGGTATTGAATCACCCTATACCTATCTATTAATATTCATATTTTGCGTAACTTTTTATGGGTTTGAAGCCATATTAGAGAAAAAATTTATCCAAAATTCCAAAGACTATGTATTCACTTTTTTTGCCGGATTGCTTAAGGCTTTGCTTCTAATGATATTAGTCGTCATTTATAATGCTGCTAATTATTAGAAGAAAAATTTCTTATTTAATTCTTGGAAACAATGCCCTATCAAATAGCCATTTAGGTATTTTGTTGCTACACCATTAAATCGTTCCAAAGATACCATTGATGGCTTTATATGTACCAATTCTTTTAACAAACGTAGTCCCACAAGGTACACAGGCTAAGAAAAGTTTTATCTGTTCATGCTTTGTAAGGTCAGAAAATTGTACATACATATCTAGCCACATTGAAAATTCGCTCCCGTCATAATACGTTCCATTATTATAACAGTAGAAATCAATGACCTATTAGATATAGATTACAAGTATATTTTGTTTGATAACGAATGTTAGTAATTTAATATTTTTAATATTATTAATATTTTATTTAATTTTGTTAAAATTCATGTTAAGTTTAGTATAAATTATAAATAAAACAAAGGAGGATTAATTTGGACAGAAACGATATTCCCAACTGGCTTCTATCTTTAGAGAGGGAGGACATTGAGTTCATTAAAAATTTCGTCCTAAATTCAGGGTCCTTAAAGGATATAGCGAAGGTTTATGAAGTGTCTTATCCAACCGTTCGACTTCGATTAGATAAACTCATCCAAAAAATTAAAGTGTATGATAGTTTGGAAGAGGAAGAGTTTATCACTTTCATTAAAAAACTGTCTATCGATGATCGGATTAGCCTAGAGGATGCCAAACTGATTATTGATAAGTACAAAAAGGAGGTGGATGCTAAATGAATGGCTTGTTTAGATTTTTCATGGTTTTAGTTATTTTTGCTGCTCAGCAGTATTTATCGACTAGGGACAAATTGTATTTAGGTGCTGTTATCCCTGTCCTATATTTGGCGGCCTTAATTTATGCCCAATGGTCAGGGCAGGTTGAATGGTCAGCTTTGAAGCTTGGTCTATACATAATCATTGGAGAGCTTTTCCTAGTGGGGTATTGGTTTAGTGGCCGGAAGATGGCAGCGAATAAAAGGGAGAAGGAACTGGCAAGGATGAAAGCCTTAGATTTATAACTTAAATGGATGGGGGATACATAATGAGCAAAGGGCGGGTAACGCTGCTTGATTCACTGAGGGGATTTAGCTTGCTGGGGATTTTAATGGCGAATTTGTTGATATTCCAATTCGGCTTATGGGGCAAGGATTTGATAGATACAGATGAATTATCAAAGATGGATTGGTTTTCTGTTCATTTTGTCAAAATTGTTTTCGAGTATTCGTTTATGCCGATATTTTCACTATTATTCGGGTATTCATTGGTGAAGCTTGCGGAAGCGATCAATGAAAAACGAGATAAATCCAGATGGCATCTCGTTCGCAGAGCTTTTGGCTTAATGACGCTTGGAATGCTGCATGCTACATTTATTTGGGATGGGGACATCTTGTTTTATTACGGAGTGATGGTGCTAGTGTTGCTTCCTTTCCTATATAGAAAGCCTAAAACAATATTGATATGGGCAGGGATAACATTTATTCTATTCACGGCCGGAAGTTATGGGGATACGACCAATCAATTCGAGACACCGGAAATGCTTGCATTCGTCCAAAAGACAGATGAGGTGTATGCTAACGGTTCTTACACAGAGATCCGAGAATATAACGAAAACGCCATTCCTCCTATTTTAGAAGAGAATCCATTGTTGTTACTTGGCGCTTTGTTGTTGTCCCCGTTTGTGATGATGCCCATGTTTCTGATAGGGATGGTCATGGCAAAACAGCAATGGTTTGCCGATCCATCGAGTCAAAAAAGCGCCTATCGTCATGGATGGTGGCTCATACCAATCGGTATAACATTGAAGCTATTGAGTCACCTGGAAGGCTTGGAAACGTTCAGCGGAGTCTTCTCTCAATCGGGCGGACAATTGCTTGCATTTGGGTATGTCCTCGCATTTGCTCATTTATATGCCCAATATCAAGGTGGCTTCCTGTTTAGAGCTTTTGAATCCATGGGGAAATTATCACTCACGAATTATTTGATGCAATCGGTCATCATGACGCTTGTTTTCTATGAATATGGTCTAGGGTACTATCAAGAAATCAGCTTCACAGCAAGCGTCCTATTAGGCATACTGGTCTTTTCGGTGCAATGTGCATGCAGTTTCTGGTACCTCCAATATGTAAAAAGAGGGCCTGTTGAATACCTTCTTCGTGTATGGACCAATCTTTCTTGGCGAGGGAAAGTGAAAGAAATAAAGTCTTCTGGCAGTGATGCTGCTTAAGAGAAATGAAGAATTGGCTTGTTTTTATACATATTGCTTTTAGAAGCTCATCTAATAGCCAATCGATTTCTGTTTTTGTGAAGACAAATAAAAAGACCATGATGCAAAAATTAATTTATTGTTCATTAAGGTCTTTTTAACGAGGATAAGTTAAACATAAGAAAGTAGATATTTATAAAGCAAAGGGTACAGTATGATACACAAGGGACAGGGTGAGAATGAATCAATTCTTACTCTGTCCCTTTTATTGTCTTTGTGAGCCTTATGTATGAGTCTTTTCTTTACATGGTCCTCGTATTGCTTATGAATGGTAATGACTAGAGTCAGGCAGGGATGATTTGGTCTCCTTTTAATTTAAGCCTAATCATTCTCACATACATATATTAAGTGATAGTGCCTGTCACCACCCGAAAAATCTTGTTGCCCGGGATGTTCCACAAGGGATTACGTATTGATTCCTATGGTAAAGGGTCACGGTGTTATCATGAATGACTCTTGTTAAACGGGTTATAATGAAATCTATCAATAACTAAGTACTAGGGACTTTTTGTAGGTGTTGCTCTATCCAAGCATGCGCTTCCAAAGGTCTCTTTTTGTGTTGTGATGGACTTTTAACACACATGCACTTTGCCAATCGATCAGGTAAGTTTCATCTTACACATTTCACCATATATTCATTTCTCTATGATTCATATTCAAACTTACGACATAGATAGCCCCTTACCCTGGCTTATCGGTATTTTGGAAACAAAAAGATGGAGGAAACTCAGGTTTTCTTCCATCTTTTTTCTTGTTCCTTTTTAAGTTCTATTTCTTGGTGTTGTTACCTTATGTGTGCAACAAAAATCAGCACAAAGCATTAATAAGATATTCCTTGTCTCCTATTATTGTAATCTTTAAAAACGAATTCATTATCCTCCAATAACTTATTAAGCTGAAAGATAAACATTATAGAAATATATTCTAAAATTGTTGACATTTATAAAATGAATCATGTACATTGTATGTAACCGGTTACACAAATTGGTTGATGAGGTGATATATGACTACGATAAGAGATGTTGCCAAACGAGCGGGTGTCTCGGTAGCTACTGTATCACGCTACTTTAATAATGGTTATGTCAGCGAGAAAGCACGTGAGAAGGTAGAAGAAGCGATTGCGAGCCTAGCTTACCAGCCAAGCCATATTGCGAGGTCGCTCAGTACGAAACAAACGAAGGCAATCGGGCTTATTATTCCTGATATTATGAACCCGTTCTTTCCTGAGCTGGCTAGAGCGGTAGAGGATGTGGCAGTGGCGAATGGATATGCACTTATCTTATGCAATTCAGATGAGCAGAGAGAGAAAGAAAAGAACTATATTGAAACCCTATCTAGGAAATATGTTGCTGGTATGATTCTGGCGACTAGTGAATTGGAGAAGACATATTATGAGCAGTTGAATGTGCCAATCGTCGCATTGGATCGGCCGATAGGGAGCGGGTTTCCGACCGTTATGACAAGGAATGAGGAAGGAGCGCAGCTTGGAACAGAGTTTTTGATCAAACAAAAGGCGCGCCATATAGCTTGCTTAAGAGGGCCGGAAGGATTAAGGCCGGCAGAAGACCGTTTAAAAGGATTTTTGAAAGCGATTTCAAGCACTTCGGTCTCTATGACGGTTGTTCCTTGTCCTTTTGAATATAAGGAATCAGAGAAAATCGTAAAAAATCTATTACAAAAAGATGAAACGATTGATGCCATCTTTGCCTGCAGTGATATATCCGCAATTGGAGCCATAAAAGCGGCTCATTCTTTAGGAATCCGTATTCCTGACCAAGTACAAATTATGGGCTTTGATGGAATTGGCTTGGGAGAAATGATGAATCCGAGTTTAGCCACAGTCGCCCAAAATATATATGAGCTTGGATCAAGAGCAACGGAGATGCTGATCAAACAAATAGATGGAAACACAATCGATCGGTTAGATGAATATGTTTCCCCGCAATTAATCATACGAGAATCAGTCAAGGGGGCTAGTAAATGATTACGGTTATCGGAAGTATCAATATGGATTTAGTTTGTGAAACAAATAATCTCCCGAAACATGGAGAAACGGTCCTAGGCCGGCGTTTTGAAACCGTTCCGGGAGGCAAGGGAGCCAATCAGGCAGTTGCGGCGTCGCGCTTAGGAAGTTCAGTCACGATGATAGGCGCAGTCGGACATGACAGCTTTGGCTCAGTGCTAAGGCAAAAGCTGGAGGATGAGAAGGTAGACACAAGCTACATAGAATGTGTAAGCACGAATACGGGGATTGCCAATATTATTGTCTACAATGGCGATAATCAAATCATTGTCGTTCCCGGAGCTAACTTTCAGGTGACTCCATCTATGGTTAATAAACACAGGGAGCTGATTAGTCAATCAGCGATGGTCATCATGCAGCTGGAAATCCCGCCTGAGACGGTGGAGTACATCTTGGAATTATGCATGGAATCAGAAGTACCTGTCATATTAAATCCGGCTCCGGCAGAGAATTTTCAAATCGAGTGGATGAACAAGATTACGTATCTTACTCCGAATGAAACAGAGGTAACAGAGATATTCGGCACCTCGCCTGAACAAGCTGTTCGTAACTATCCGAATCAATTAATTGTGACTCTTGGTGAAAGCGGAGCGATGTACTTTGATGGCCAAGACATCATCAAAGTAGAGGGATACCCAGTTGTACCTGTTGATACGACTGGGGCTGGGGACACATTTAATGGAGCGTTTGCTCATGCGCTTACAGAAGGAAAATCCATTAAAGAAGCTGTCCGTTTTGCGAATATTGCTGGGTCTTTATCCGTTGAGAAATTTGGTGCTCAAGGCGGCATGCCTACTGAAGCGGAAGTGGCAGCCAGGATGAAGGGGGGAGCGCTATGAAGAAGAATGGAATGTTGAACCGTGAGCTGGCGGGGATTTTTGGCAAGCTAGGCCATACGGATCAAATTGTTATTGCCGATTGCGGTCTGCCTGTACCAGACGGAACAACGTGTATCGACCTAAGCTACAAAATAGGGGAGCCTGGTTTTTTGCCAGTGGTTGAAGCCGTGTTGGAGGATGTAGAAGTGGAACAGGTGGTTATCGCCGAAGAGATGGAAGAGAATAATCAATCTCTTCATACATGGATTAATAAGCGTTTTGAAGATATACAGGTGGTTTCTCATGAAGATCTTAAGGAGCGGACAAAATCAGCCAAGGTGATTATTCGTACAGGCGAAGCAACTCCATATGCCAACATCATCTTACAAAGCGGAGTTATCTTCTAAAAGAAAGCTGGTGACACTTCAATGATACAAATGTCAGGGATTTCGAAAGCGTTCAATGGAAATGTCGTTCTGAACAATGCCCAGTTTGAATTAAAGCAGGGTGAGATCCATGCCCTAATGGGGGAAAATGGTGCTGGGAAGTCCACCTTGATGAAAATTCTGGCGGGAATCTATACAAAGGATAGCGGCGAAGTAAGAGTGAACGGGAAACTGATGGACTTTAAGTCAACGAAGGATTCCGAGAAAGAGGGTATTCATGTCATCCATCAGGAGTTAAACATCCTGCCTGATCTCTCTGTTGCCGATAACTTATTTCTTGGAAAAGAATACACGTACAAGCTAGGATTCTTGAAACAAAAGAAAATGGAAAAAGAAGCGAAGGAATTGCTGGCAAAGCTTGGCCTGCACATCAATCCGAAAAAAAGAGCAGGCGATCTATCCGTCGGTAAACAGCAAATCATCGAAATCGCGAAAGCCATTGCTTCTGATGCGAAATATATTGTCATGGATGAACCGACAGCTGCGTTGACTGACCGTGAAATCACGACTCTTTTCCAAACCATAAGAGAATTGAAAAGCAAAGGGATATCCTTTGTCTATATATCTCACCGGATGGAGGAAATCTTTTCGATATGTGATCGGATTACCGTTTTAAGGGACGGGCAGTATGTTGGGGTGAAACGAATTCAGGAAACAACCTTTGATGAGATTGTCTCCATGATGGTCGGGCGAGCGCTTGGTAATCGGTTTCCGATAAGGGAATCTAGTATGGGGGATATAAAGCTTGAGGTGCGTGGTTTAAGTGCTGATGAAGCTTTTGAAGATGTATCATTCACGCTGAGAAAGGGCGAGGTGCTAGCCCTGGCTGGACTAATGGGAGCGGGTCGTACCGAGGTTGCTGAAACATTATTTGGCTATCGGAAGGCTACCGGGGGTGAGATTCTCATAGATAATCAGCCTGTCAAAATGAAAGATTCGATTGAGGCCATGAAATATGGTATTGGCTATGTAACAGAGGACAGAAAATCAAAAGGATTAGTCCTGGATTTTTCGATAAAGGAAAATATCATGCTGGCTAATTTGGAAAAAGGTTCGAAGGGCGGGTTTATTCAGCCCAAAAAGGAAGAAAAACTGGTTGATCATCATATGAAGCAATTACGCATCCGGGCCTCAAGCGCAGAACAGCTCGTGAAATCCCTGTCAGGGGGGAACCAGCAAAAGGTGGTTATCGCAAAATGGCTTGAAACAAAGCCTGAGATATTAATACTCGATGAGCCTACGCGTGGGGTTGATATCGGAGCCAAAAAAGAAATCTATCAGATTATCAATCAATTAGCTGAATCAGGTGTTGCGATATTGATGATTTCCTCAGAGCTGCCTGAGGTGATTGGAATGGCTGATAGAGTCATCGTCATGCAGGAAGGCAAATTAACGGGTGTAGTAGAAAAACATGAAATGACACAAGAGCGGATCATGCATTTTGCGACAGGAGGAGAGAAAGTTGTCCAAAATAAATTATAAAGAATTACTGCCAAAGCTCGGACCTCTATTTGGATTGTTATTGCTAATCGTGGTCTTAACATTGCTTAACCCTAATTTCTTAACGGTATCGAATCTATTAAATGTACTCAGGCAGGTTTCCATAAGCGGATTGATCGCTTTCGGGATGACCTTTGTTATTCTGACTGGCGGCATTGATCTATCTGTTGGTTCCACGCTGGCGTTAACCGGAGCTGTAGCTGCTAGTCTTATAGCAAGCGGGACAGACCCCATTATTGCCATGGGTGTAGCCCTCGTTCTTGGTTTAATCCTGGGAGCCATCAATGGAATTATCATCACAAAGGGCAGGGTTGCACCATTTATCGCCACACTCGCCACTATGACCGTTTATCGTGGATTAACGCTTGTTTATACAGAAGGTAAACCAGTCTCCGGACTAGGTGATTCAGTCGCATTCCAGATGTTTGGGAAAGGATACTTCCTCGGAATCCCTGTACCTGTCATCACCACAATCCTGGCATTTGTTGTCCTTTATCTCATTCTTCATAAAACAAACTTCGGCCGCCGCGTATATGCCGTTGGTGGAAATGAAGAAGCATCTAAATTATCGGGTATCAACACAGATCGTGTGAAGATTTGGGTCTATGCCATCACGGGGCTTTTAGCTTCTGTGTCTGCTCTAATCCTGACCTCCAGATTGAATTCTGCCCAGCCAACGGCAGGGGAGTCGTATGAGCTTGATGCCATCGCGGCTGTTGTACTTGGCGGCACTTCGCTGACGGGAGGCAGAGGATGGATATTTGGCACATTGGTTGGGGTCTTAATTATAGGTGTTTTAAATAATGGGATGAACTTAATTGGGGTATCTTCATTCTTCCAACAAGTTGTGAAGGGTGTAGTTATATTACTAGCCGTAATGCTAGATAGAAAGAAACAAGCATAATATGAAGGAGTGTTTAGGAATGAAAAAGTTTTCAATTCTTGTACTGGCTGTATTGATGTCGATTGTACTGGCTGCTTGTTCGATGGAATCAGGTGGAGGCTCTTCATCTAAATCAGATTCCTCTTCCAAGAATGATGAAGTTGTCATTGGCTTCTCTGTATCTACATTAAATAACCCATTCTTTGTTTCTTTAAGTGATGCTGCTAAAGAAAAAGCAAAGAGTGAAGAAGCAAAAATCACCGTTGTAGACGCTCAGGATGATGCCTCTAAACAAGCATCTGATATCGAAGACTTAATTCAGCAAAAGGTTGACTTGATCATGATTAACCCAGTGGATTCCTCTGCCGTTGCCTCTGCGGTTGAATCAGCTAATAGTGCTGGCATTCCCGTTATCACGGTAGACCGTTCCTCTGAAGGCGGAGAAGTCGTTTCTCATATTGCCTCTGATAATAAAGCTGGCGGTGAAATGGCAGGAGAATACTTGCTTTCTCAAGTCGATAAAGGGGCCAAGATAGCCGTATTAGAAGGAGTAGCGGGTTCCTCAGCTGCTATTGACCGCGGCGAAGGTTTTGTGAAAGCGGTTGAAGGTCAAGTGGATATCGTAGCAAGCCTTACAGCCAACTTCGATCGTTCCGAAGGATTAACCGTTATGGAGAACATTCTTCAAGCTAACCCGGATGTTAAAGCCGTATTTGCCCAAAATGATGAAATGGCATTAGGCGCTCTTGAAGCGATTCAAGCGGAAGGAAAAGATATTGTTGTCGTTGGATTTGATGCGACAGATGATGCGGTAGCAAAGGTAGAGGCTGGTGAAATGGCCGCAACCGTTGCCCAACAGCCAGGATTGATCGGTGAAACGGCCGTGAAAACAGCGGTAGAATATTTAAATGGTGACGAACCAGAAGACTTCATTCCAGTAGAATTGGAATTGGTAACGAAAAAGTAAAAGGTACAGTATGATACGCAAGGGACAGAGTGAGAATGAATCGATTCTTACTCTGTCCCTTTTATGGTTTTTGTGAGCCTTATGTATGAGTCTTTTCTTTACATGGTCCTCTTTTATTGCTTATGAATGGTAATGACTAGAGTCAAGCAGGGATGATTTGGTCTCCTTTTAATTTTAGCAAGATCAACTCTTACGATATTGGATGCCAGCTTACAAGTCTAATCATTCTCGCATACATATATTTGAAGAGTTCCAACATAGTGTCAGGTAAGTGGCATTCACAAGCGGGAATAGAGGAAAGAGAAGGTTTAAGCTTTGTAAATGCTTTGTATAGGCGCATCAGGCAAGTTGTTGAATGATCTGCATATCGCTCCCGATTTTGCCAGGCAGCTTTCCCATATTGATTTCCTGTGCACAGCATATGCCCATAAAAGCTTACTATTCCGAGTAAGATTATTTCGGCCATTCAAAAAATCGAAAGGGAGGAGCCACATGGAAACTGAATTCATAAACGTAACAACAGAAAACCTTGCTAATGAGCACTTATGTTGCATTATCCGCAGTAGAAAGCCTCATCCAGGTGTTGAAGCAAAACGACAATGGCTTTCAGAGCGGTTGAATGAAGGTCATGTTTTCCGAAAGTTACAGGCAAAGACAGCGGTTTTTATCGAATATGCTCCTCTTGAGACAGCATGGGTTCCGGTGATTGGTGACAACTATTATTATATCTATTGTTTATGGGTTTCTGGCAGCTACAAAGGAAAAGGATATGGAAAGGCACTGATGGAGTATTGCTTGGCCGATGCGAGAGAAAAGGGGAAATCCGGCGTTTGTATGCTCGGAGCCAAAAAACAAAAAGGATGGCTTTCTGACCAATCATTTACGAAGAAGTTCGGATTTGAGGTTGTTGATACAACCGATAGTGGATATGAATTGTTAGCCCTTTCTTTTGATGGAAAGGCCCCAAAGTTTGCATCAAATGCTAAAAACGAAACAATCGACAGTCAAGAACTGACCATTTATTATGATAAGCAATGTCCATATATCTATCAAAGCATCGAGAAGATCAAACAATATAGTGAAGCGAATAACATTCCTCTGTCCTTAATGGAAGTCGATACACTGCAAAAAGCAAAGGAATTGCCATGCGTTTTCAATAACTGGGCTGTGTTTTATAAAGGGAAGTTTGAGACGGTGAATTTGTTGGATGCTGCTTATTTAAAAAGGATACTCAATAAATAGGATGACGTAGCAAAGTCAATAGAGAAAATATGATATGGTTAACAAAAGACTGGTCGTACACCAATCCATATAAGGAGTTACTGATCATATGACATTAAAAATAGTCTCATACATTAGCAACTACATCCCTGAGTTTGGATATTCTACTGCCGAAGAAAGGGAGTTCTTACCGATTAATCATCCTGATGCGAAGAGGGCTGCACAAAAAGCACTAGACTACGACAATCACATCTATCTGCCCGGTTATATAGAAATGACGTATGAAGATAAAGTATTTCTCAGCAGCTCAGAGGGGACGGAAGATATGCTTTTTACATGGTGGGATATCATTTGGTATTTACATCATTTTGATGAGGAAATTGAATATGATATAACCCTCCTAGACAATATAGCGACACTTTTCATAATGAAGAAAGAAACGGATTTTTATATCGTATTAGATTCCTATCCTATAGAGGCTCCCCAAAATATTCGTACTATGGTCATTCCGCAAAGGAACTTCATTGACGTTATGATCAGTGCTTTTAAGGAGTTTTTGATCTTTTGTAAAAGCGGATTGATTTTTAATGAAGAATCACAGTTTAAAAGTGTCATTGAGTTAGAAGGGAAATTGAATAGTATATAGAGATAAAAGGAACTGGATGGCTTGATTTATTGTGTATCGATAATTGTGAATCGCCTATTTATAAGTCAGATTTGTAAATTAAAATACCCCCATCCGATGGGGGTATTTATGATTATTGATCCAAGTAATCATCGGAAACATCAGAATCTACATCCTCCTTGTTACCATAAGGATCCATTTCGATGTCATCGTCATCATTTTCTTCTTCTAAATCAGATTCCTCTACTAAAGTATCATCATAAGCTTCCTCTGAATCTTCCTCTATCATTAGGCTATCATCTTCTTCGGGGTCTTCCTCATAATAATCGGAGTCATCATACATGTCATCGTAACCTTCATCATGATCGTATTCATAGTCATCATATTCACTATAATCTTCTTCAAATTCAGAGTCATCATAATCATATTCGTAATCTTCATAATAGCTATCGTATTCTTCTTCGTATGAACCACCGTCAAAATAACCTTCATTCCCATAGAGATCCTCATAATAAAAGACGCCTGCTTCATTGTAAAAGAGTTGATTTATCTCCTGTTCGCTCATTGGGGCAGAGGACCATTGAGTGACTGTGTTCATAATCTTGTAGAGCGGGATGCTGAAGCCGATATTGTCTTCGCCATTCATTTTGGCAGAGTTTATGGCAATCACTTTTTCCGTTTTTCTATCTAACAAGGGACCGCCGCTGCTGCCGGGCGCGAGGGGAGCTGATATTTGGTAAATGCCGTCATATAAATGGGGCTCGATAACAAAGGTTCTATCTACGCCGCTTATATTTCCTAAAGTTGCTGAATTCTCTAGTCCTCTTGGGCTTCCGAGTGCAATGATTTCGTCACCTAATTGGGACTTATCAGTTGTTTCAATAGACAGGGGTGTTTGATTAGCCAGGTTGGGGACACGGATCAAAGCGATATCGACTTCATTGCTGTAGCCGATGACAGTTCCTTGATGTTCCGTACCATTATGATCTTTTACGATGGCCAATGTATTTCCTTCCACGACATGTGCATTGGTGAGAATATCTCCGTTCTTATTGATAAGAAAGCCGGAGCCTTGAGAGGTTCCATTCGAAATCGTAAATACTTTTGAGAGTGATTCTTCAATTATTTGAGATACATCTTTAGGAGCGGTACTTGTTTTCTGTAAGGCAGGTTTGGGTGCTTCCTTTTTTGTCTTTTTTACAACTTCTTTTACTTGTTCTGGTTTATCCTGGATAGATTGTTCTGCTTCCTTTTTTTCATTGAAAAGATAGAAACCGTAAGAAGCCATTACGCATAGGCATAATGTCGTGATAAGTGCTAATCCCCATATGATTATTTTCTTAGATTTTCTTTCTGTCTTATTTCCACAAGCCGAGCAATATCTAGGCTGACGCGAGAAGGGTTCACCGCATTTTGAACAATATATTTGAATCACTCCTTATAGGGTCTTATGTACTATGATAATAGTTTAATACATTTGGACATCATTTACAATAATTGGAATTTAAGTTTGGCGGATTTATTTTATTCGTTAGGGGTTAAGGGATATTCGCAACGTCCTTTTTATGGTACTGACAATTACTTCAAGCTCACCAATATATTGTGAGGTAGGTCATATTCCTTAGCGGGAATAGTAGAAAGAGGGGGTCTTCAGCTTTTGCTTTAACCATTTCTAAAGGAGGAAATGAACATGACCATTAGTAGTTTGTTAAAGCACGAATTCGTTGGAGAAGACAAGGAAGATGTTTGCGACTTGATGAATGACTTTGTAGAGAACACAGAGAACAGGCATCAACTGGTTAAGATTCATGAGGTCACTTTTTCAAAAAGAGAGGGAAAAACGGTAGCGGTGATGGAGTATTATTTAGGCGACGATTAAGCTGTTAGTATCCACTTTTACTAGGATGATTTTTTTAGTATTACTGTCTGGATAGGTGGGATGATGAGGGGAATTCTATTACTTATGATGAAAAAGCTAATGATGATACTGTTGTCATTCCGGATATTTCACAAATTTGTGACCTGTCCGGTTTTGACAATCGGTGTTATTGGGGTGTCCCTGACTTAATGCCAGGCGCATGATATGATGTTAAAATCTATTCTTTAGTAAGCTTTTTATGTAAGAGTGGAGTTCTGCCTGATTTTTTGTGAATGTGGATGAGAATTTTGCGTATGCATCATCGGGCCTTTAAAGGCTCTTTTTTGTCGTCCTAGTGTATTTGAATTTAAACGAAAAAGGCAAGGCAATCGGGCGATAAGGTGGCTGAAGTAAATCCATTTGAAGAAATTGAGGAAATAATAGAAGTAAAATTCACTGAGGATATGAAAGAGGAAGATAGGAGGATTTAGTATGAATCTAACCGAAAAAGCCAAGATATTTGCTACCAAAGCACATGATGGACAAACGAGAAAACTCACGGGGAAACCGATGATTGGCCATCCTATCCGTGTTGCGGAAACCTTAAGAAAAGCGGGATTTTCAGAGGAAGTCATTGCAGCGGGCTATCTGCATGACACGGTGGAAGATACTCCTGTCACCATGGAGGAGATTAAACGCGAATTTGGGGAGAGAGTGGCAGAGGTGGTGGCCGGAAATACGGAAAACAAAGCCCATTCCTGGCATGATCGTAAGCAGCATACCATTGAAGCTATTAAAACCGCTCCTCTTGAAGTGAAAGCGTTAGTGGTGGCCGATAAGCTGGATAACTTGCGCTCACTTGCTGAAGACATCAACGATGCGGGAGAGGGGATATGGGCAAAATTCAAAAAAGGCCGAGACGAGCAGAAGTGGTATTTCACGGGTGTGGCGAAGCATATGCGTGATGGTCTTGATTCTAAGGAAATCCCAGCCTTTTTCGATGAGTATGAACAGCTGGTCCATACATTTTTTAATCAATAAGCGGCTTCTGTCGCTTTTTTTTGTTTGCTCAGGAGTTGCATACCTAGCACTTCCTGCGCACGTGTAGAATGAATATGGAAATTTGAGATTGCTAGAGATGTTACTGGAATTTTATTGAATAAACAACATTAATATAGTAAAAACCTATAAAATCGCTTACTAATTTCAGTGAAGTTTGAATTTTTAAACATAATAAAATAATAAAAAAAAGCTTTGAATTTCCTGTATTATTATGATAAATTTTAAATGTAAGGTTTATGCAAACGTTTTCATTATGTGAAAACATTTTAGTATTTTGGAAGAGTAATATTCATTTTTATTTACATAGTTTTGAAAGCGTTTACTTAAACCTAAAACATCATAGAAAAGAGAGGGTAAAAGTATGAAACGTAAAAAGTGGTATGCAGGTGCTTTATCAGCTTCGCTATTAGCAACAGCTATGTTAACGGGATGTTCATCGGATAGCTCCTCATCTAGCAGCGGAGACAAGGTTACTATTGATGTTTTCCAATTTAAAGTAGAGTTTAAAGATCAATTTGAAGCAGTGGCAGAAAAGTATGAAAAGGAAAATCCAAATGTAGATATTAATATTACGACAGTCGGCGGCGGAGAGGATTATGGTGCAGCGTTGAAATCGAAATTCGCTTCCGGTAAGGAACCGGCTATCTATAATGTTGGCGGTCCGCAGGATGTGGAGGACTGGAAGGATAAATTAGCGGATTTATCGGATACAGAAGCCTCTAAAGCAGCGTTAGAGGGAACGCTTGACGGTGTCACAACAGATGATAAAGTTCTAGGCCTTCCATATAACCAAGAAGGATACGGCCTGCTTTATAACAAAGAAATCTTCGAAAAAGCCGGTATTAAGGCAGAGGAAATCACCACAACGGAAGCGCTTGAAAAAGCCGTTAAAACCATTGACAGCAAAAAAGATGAACTTGGTATTAAAGCGGTTTTCGCTTTGCCAGGTAAAGAAAAGTGGGTAACAGGCTTGCATTCCTCCAACGTGTTCCTTTCTCCTGAATTTGACGAGAACATCATGAATGCATATAACGCTGACAGTGTTGATTTCAAATATGGCGATCAATTCAAATGGTATATTGATCTCTCCAATAAATATTCCATTCAGCCAACAGTCAGTCTTGACTATTCTCAACAAGTTGAAGAAAACTTCTCTCTTGGTAAAGTAGCCATGATTCAACAAGGTAACTGGGTATACAGCTCCATCGAAGGAATTGACGAGGAATTCGCTCAAGAAAACGTTGGTATCCTGCCAATTCCTGTAGAAGGCTATAAAGAAGATTCTCTTCCAGTTGGCATTCCAATGTACTGGGGCGTAAACAGCAACAAGGATGAAAAAGTGATTGAAGCATCCAAAGATTTCTTAGATTGGTTGTACACATCTGATGAAGGTAAGAAGACCGTTCTTGAAGACTTCAGCTTTATCCCTGCTTATGAAGGCTATGATTCCAGCAAAATCGCGGATCCAATCTCTAGAGAAGTATATGAATATGCGACTGAAGGCAAAACAATTGGTTGGGTATTCATGGGCTATCCAACTGGTTGGGGCGAGAACAAATTGGGTGTAAACATCCAAAAATATTTAAGTGATGAAATGACTTGGGATGAATTAGTCAAAGAATCACAAAAATCTTGGACAGACGCTCGATAATATTCGGATAACGAAAAACGGCAAAACAAAGTAGAACATCTTGGGCTACTTTGTTTTGCTGGATACATTGTTTAATGAATATTAGAAGGCATTCCTGTCATGAATTTGGAGGGGTAATAATGCGTACTCGCAGTTTTTCCTACTGGCTATTTCTAACACCTGTTCTCGTATCGCTATTTTTGGTCGTCCTATTACCGCTAGGACTCGGAATCTTTTATTCATTTACGGACTGGAATGGAATTCAGACAACTGCTTTTGTAGGGTTCCAAAACTATATCGGTATTTTCCAGGAGAAAGAATTCGTAGATGCCTTGTGGTTCACCGTGAAATTCTCCCTCGTATCGATCATTTTAATTAACGTGATTGGTTTAGTATTGGCCTTAATTGTTACTTCAAGAATCAAATCAAGTCATTTCCTTCGGACTATATTCTTTATGCCGAACTTAATTGGCGGGTTGATTTTGGGATTTATTTGGCAGTTTATTTTCACGAAAGCCTTTGACGCGGTGGGTGTAGCCTTGGGCTATGAAGGGCTGCAAGGGTGGTTATCTACTGCCTCAACTGGTTTCTGGGGATTAGTCATCCTGATGAGCTGGCAAATGGCTGGCTATATTATGATTATTTACATTTCCTATCTTGAAAGCGTTCCAGAAGAATTAACTGAAGCTGCCGAGATTGATGGAGCAAACTATTTCCAAAAGCTTCGTGCGATTATTTTCCCTCTCGTTGCACCGGCATTTACAGTTAGTATGTTCTTGACGCTGTCCAATACATTTAAGCTATATGATCAGAACTTAAGTTTAACAGGCGGCGGTCCTTATAATTCCACGCAAATGGTGGCGATGGAAATCTTCCAGACAGCGTTTAAAGAAAGTGATATGGCCTATGCATCAGCAAAAGCCGTTGTCTTCTTCTTAATTGTCGCATCCATCAGCTTGACACAAGTGTACATCAACAAGAAAAGGGAGGTTGAGTTGTAATGCGCAGAAAGCATAACTGGCCTTTAGAAATCATCGGGATTATGTTGGCTTTACTTTGGCTCTCCCCATTTTATATCATGATTGTCAACTCCTTTAAAACGAAGAAGGAAATGTTTACAGATGTCTTAAATCTTCCGGAAGCCCTTAATTTCGACAACTATGTAGAAGCCTTTAAACAATTGGATTTCCTGAAGACACTCTTTAATTCCGTCTTCATTACCGTTGTGAGTGTCGTGTTGATTATTCTCTTTTCTTCCATGGCAGCGTATGCTCTTTCACGGAATAAAAGTAAGGTGAGTACAGTTTTATTCTTTGTATTCGTGGCAGCGATGCTGATCCCTTTCCAAACCGTTATGATTCCATTAATCTCGGTTTTTGGTAAGTTTGAAATGCTGAACCGTGCAGGGTTAATCTTTATGTACGTTGGTTTTGGCGCCAGCTTGTCCATCTTTTTGTACCATGGATCGTTAAAGGGGATATCCCAATCATTGGATGAAGCAGCAACGATTGATGGGGCCAACAGATGGCAAATCTTTTGGCATATTATCTTCCCAATATTGAAGCCTATTACGGTTACGGTTGCTATCTTGAATACGATTTGGATTTGGAATGACTATTTGCTGCCTTCCCTTGTTATTAATCAGGATGGTATGCAGACTCTACCACTTAAGATGTTCTTCTTCTTTGGGGAGTATACAAAACAATGGCATCTTGCCCTTGCTGGATTAACTCTGGCCATTCTTCCGGTCATTATCGGCTACTTCTTTGCGCAAAAACAAATTATTAAAGGTGTATCCGAGGGTGCCGTGAAATAAGGATACAGGAACGGAGGTAGGGCATTGGCGGATGTAACGATTAAAGATGTTGCCAGAGAAGCGAATGTAGCACCATCCACTGTATCAAGGGTACTCAAGGATAGCCCGCATATCAGCAGTCAAACAAAACGCAGAGTCCGGAAAGTGATGGAACGGTTGGGGTATACCCCTAATTTCCAGGCTCAAAGCTTAGTCGGGAAAAGCACACAGACCATTGGTGTTATTATGCCTGACACAGCGTATCACGCATTTAAGAATCCGTTCTTCTCGGTCGTTCTTCGCGGGATTAGCCGTAGAGCCAATGAGCAGAAATATGGACTATATTTATCGACCAGTTATACACGAGAAGGAATCTATGAAGAAGTGGTTTCGATGGTACAAGGAAAAAGGGTAGACGGGCTCATCCTCTTGTATTCTCGTAAAAATGATGAGGTCATTGAGTTCCTGAAAGAGGTTGATTTTCCTTTTACGGTGATAGGCAGACCGCTCATGCATGAAAACAGCATTACGTATGTCGATAATGATAATGTGACCGTCGCCAAAGACGTGACAAATTATCTCATCAAGCTTGGGCATAAACACATTGCCTTTATTGGCGGAAACGAAAACTTTGCCGTAACCGTTGACCGCTTAAAGGGATACCGGGATGCCTTAGAGGAGAGTGGAATTCCATTCTGCGAAGATTATTTGATTGATGAACAGCTATTTAATGATCATGGGTTCGAATCGATTAAAAGCCTAATGGAACTGAAACCTATCCCAACAGCCATCATTGCCCAGGATGATTTGACTGGGTATGAGATCTTAAGCTATCTGGAAAAACTGACTATTCGTGTACCAGAGGATGTCTCCATCATCGGGTTTAATAATCAAACACTCTCTCAGCATTCAAAACCACCTTTGACGTCTGTGGAAATCAATATTCCTCGACTAGGTATTGAAGCAACGAATTGTTTAATCGAAAAGATTAAGAACCCGAATACTTTTGCAAAGCGGGTTACGATTCCAACTGAGTTTAAGGAGCGGGAATCGTGTAGAAAGATAGAATAGGCATTCTTTTGGCCACCTTTCTGATGAAGGGTGGCTTTTATCATGTGCCGGATATGATTAATAGCTAGATGGAGCTTATAATCTACAAGCCAATAAATAACGGGACACGAATCTGGTTCAAAAGTCTATTCGGGAATCTATCATTAGCCTTCGTCAAAGAGATTCCATCAATATGATAACTATTATTCTGTTCTATTCTACATTAATCGCTACTCCGTTTGCTTATTGCTCTTTTAGGAAACTAGTATTCACCGGTTTACAGGGTGAAAAGGCGGGGGCTAAAGGGTGGTTTATTCACTCTGTGTGTATTGAAATGGACACTTTTATCCAGTGGTTAAGTGTATAGTCTCATTTTTGCCATGACAGCAGATTGCGACACCATATTCTATCAATTTTATATAGATTTTACTCTATATAGCGCAAAAAAAGTAGAATGGGGTGTATGTATGAAGAAGAAGCAGGCAAAGAAAGGCTTTGCCAAGTTATTAGTACTTTCTAGTTTCACATTGGCGTCCTTGTACCCGGTGGGGGCGATGGCGAATACGGCTGTGAATGATCAAGCCGTTGTACCAATCGCCAAGGAGGAAACGTCATCCATCGTCAAATTGGTCATCCCGGATCGCAAAACATTCGATAAGATGCAGGAAATGGGGGTCGACCTGACGCATAGTGTGCATGAGCATGATGGCGTGATTGAAGCGGATGTCGTTGTGACTCCTACTGAGCTTGCAACACTAGAAATGTTGGGTGTGAAGAAGAAAGAGACCATTGTGACGGAATCCCAGTGGAGGGGGAATGTAGCGGAACGTAACACATCTCAGGCGCTCGAGCAGGAACTAGCCTCTGAAATAGATACATTAAAGGTATTACGGGCCAATTATTTTACCAACCAGTCAGGGGATTTCCTTTACTTGGAGGTCAAATCCAGTGCGGGAGAAACAGCCAGCACCGCTTTGACGGCAAAATGGAAGGAAGGCGACAGTGAAAAATCGGCGACTCTTTCAAGGAAAGTGGATTATGGACAGTATCTATACCACACTATATTAATTGAAGTCGATGAGATTCCGAGGGAAGTAACCATTGAATCGAATTTGGGAGGAAAGACGTCCAAAAAGCTGACGGAATGGCTTGGCGACCTTCCTGATGAGCCGAACGACCATTACGTGAAGGACTTTGTTGATCATTATATGGATCCAAATGAATTATATGAGAGAGCAGAAAGCTTGGCCGAGGAATTTCCTGAGCTGATTGAAATTGTGGAGATGCCGTACAAAACGAATGGATATCGGCGACACGCTCAAGCCACAATCGGGGAGATGAGCAATAATGCCATCGTTCTGACGTCCAAGGCTTGGGGACATAAGGGAGGAAATGATTTTTCCGTCGAGCTGGTGAATCCGAATAAGAAGAATGCCAACCTGAAAGTAACGGTTAAAAAGAATGTCATTACCGTCCAATTAGCGACGAATAGAGACAAGGAAATAACGACGACTGCAGCTCAGGCAGTTGCGGCGATTAATAGCCAGGCAAAATCAGTGGTAAGCGCCACAACGTATCGAGGAAATGCGGGAGCGGGAGTCCTATCTGCGGCATCAGCGCAGCTGACAGACGGATTGGATGCACCTGAATCTGTTTCACGCGAGCCGCAAACGATGAAGGTCATCCGCATCGGGAAACAGAAGAACGGCACGAAGCCTGGAGTACTCGCTTATTCCCAGGAGCATGCCCGTGAATGGGTGACACCACTCGTGACAATCGAGACGGCAGAGCGCTTAGTCCGAAATTATGCCCATGATAAGCCAACGAAACAATTGGTCAATAATCTGGATATCTTCCTGATTCCGACGATGAATCCGGACGGGGCCAATTACAGCTTCTATGACTATAATATGCAGCGGAAAAACATGAAAAACCATTGTGGTCCAACCCAAAGTGATCCTGGTTATCAAAACTCTTGGGGTGTTGACCTGAACCGAAACTATACAGCGGGATCCGTGTATGACGGCTTTATCGGAGCATCGACATCCTGCACAAGCTCGACTTTTGCAGGGCCTGAAGAAGGCTCTGAAGTGGAAATGAGAAATATGGCCTGGCTTGTTGATGAATACAGCCATATCAAATTTGCGATGAACGTTCATAGCTATGGCGGATATTTCATGTGGTCTCCAGGATCGTATGATGCTGAAAGGAACACATTGCCGCGCCCGACTGCTGGAGAAGAAGCTTTTTATTGGTCCGCATCCAGTCACATTCTTAATAAAATCCAGGACCACCGCGGAACCGTCATCCTCCCTGGAAGGACTGGCCCGATTCCAGATGTATTGTACTCAGCAGCAGGTAACTCAGCCGATTATCTATGGTATGAAAAAGGCATCTTTGCCTGGAACTTCGAAGTCGGTGCTGACCTTTATAATAAGTCCACAAAGAGATGGGAAGCTGTTGGTTTCCAGCCGACTTTTGAAGAAGGGCATGAAGAAGCGATGGAATTCTCCAACGGCCTGATCGGATTGATGGAGGTTGCCCATAATCAGGCTAAGGACAAAACAAATCCACGCACAATCGCCGACCCAGGAAGCGGCACCTATAAGGATAAAGTGGATGTATCCTTCATTACGAGCGAACCAGCGACCATCTATTACACATTAGATGGCAGCCGACCAAACTTTGATTCTCCGAAATTGATGCTTTCCGGTGTGAGGGAATCAGCCGAATCGATCGAAATTACCGAGACAAGCACCCTCAACTGGTTCTCTGTCGATATCGCTGGAAATATCGAAAATAATTATAATCCTTTCGGAAATGGCAAAAAGTATAATTCTGCTACATTTAAGATTAAATGATTTAGTGAATGAGGCAGCCCAAGTGTTTATTGGGTTGCCTTCCATTGTTTTAGGCAAATCAAAGTTAGAGTGGCATCAGCATCTATTTTAATGTTGATGGCTGCGTACTTTAAAAATCTACAAGTTTTTAGTTGATCACAATAGAATTGTGGTGATATACCTTGATGCCAACAACCATAATTGAATTAGGTATACTGATTTTCATTTTTATAGGGTTGAATGTTTTGGCACTATTTCTTACTAGCTTCAAAAAAATGTTAAGAATCATATCATGGATTATTTTAATAGCCGGCATCACCTTTTACTCCATTAGACCGTTCCTAGTGGATTTGCAAACAAAATCTGCTATTGAGAAATTGGATACGCATTTAGAAAGAGTTTTTCCCGAAGATCATTGGGAAGTGACCGATTCAGATGATTATCGATTAACCAATGAAAAGAAACTCTTTGTTATATTCGAAAATGAACCTAATGTCACTTATCTATATAACATCAATAAGCAAACGGTTACTCAAGTAGATAGGTGGACGAAATCTGAGAAGTCACTATAATCAGAGAACATCATACCTACCCACAAGGAATAGGTTATTCCTTGATAGCAGCTGCTAAACTGTTCCCTTGCTTGCAGAACTATGTATGGATAAAAGATAGTAGGAATTTATTCATTCCTACTATCTTCAGTAGGAATATTCCTTACTTAGAAATAAATTGCTGTGTCCAAATATGTCCGTTTTTCGCGTAGCCTACGCCAATATGGGTGAACTTTGTGCTCAAAATATTGGCTCTGTGTCCGGAGCTATTCATCCATGCTTTAACCACTTGCTCTGGTGTGGATTGTCCTTTAGCGATATTTTCACCGGCAGCTTTATAATTAATGCCGAAGTTCTTCATCATATCAAATGGTGATCCGTATACAGGGCTGTTATGACTAAAGTAATTATTATCTCTCATGTCCTCTGACTTGTATCTGGCTACTCTAGCAAGCTCCCAATCATATTTCAATTCTTTGAGACCTTGTTTCGTTCTTTCTACATTGACGAGTCTAATAACTTCTTGCTCGTATTCTTTTATTTGATCCTGAGTCGGAATAGTAAGTTTTTGTCCTGGATAAATGAGGTTGATATTAGAGATCCTAGGATTGGCAGCAATCAATTCGCTAATGCCAGTCTCCGTTTTGTCGGCAACCTTCCACAAAGTATCTCCAGATACCACCGTATATTGATAGTCTGCAAACGCAGATGCGGTTGGAAGCAATAAAGCTCCAGTGAGTATGAATGTCGTGATCTTTTTCTTCATCATCTTTCCTCTCCTTAAAAGTTAATTCACAAACGATTATAACGAGAAATGGAAAAGAAATGGCAGGAAAATCTTGGGGTGTAAGTAAGCAGATTCTTACTAATAGTAAAAATAAACAAATATTATCGTAGAAAATCCTATGCTAATAGGCTTTACAGCCGTTTGTCAACTAGATTCCTTAAATTGGAGTGTGGTAGTATTTTCTTGTGTCTGTAAAAAGATTCCTGCATATGAGGTGCAGTCAAGGCTTGGTTTTCACATCAGGATTGGCAAAGATAATGAGAATGGCGGAAGGATTAGACATTGAATAATCTGGAAATGTGACCAGAGTGTTCCCGCTTTTTGTTCTTGCGCATTCATTCCACTTCCACTTTAATGATGTTTCATCCTTCTAAATCTGCTTACTAATTTCCCCTAATAAAAGGACTCAAGAACATCCATGTAGAATGTACTAATAGTAGTCGTCCATCATTCTCATGGGCAAAAATTGATTAGGTTTCCTGGAGGTTTTTTATGATAAGAAAAGAACTGAAGAAAAAGGGTCCTATTCATCCAAAGGGTATGGCAAAGCTGCATACGATAGATGCAGAGAAAAATCGTTTGGCCGATAAGATTGATCATTACTTAGTCGTTTGTATTTATGAGCAGGGTGTAAAGAATGAAGCCCAAGCAGTCATGACTGCTCAGTGGGAGCGTGCGAAAGCAAATTCCTTTGTTGTTTTTGAGAAGGTCTACCGGGAAAGCGAGGAGATCTTTCAGAATCTGCGTGTTGCTGCCCGGAATCAGATTATTTCAAGTATGGCGGTCAACATCGTGGAGATTCTCGAGAAACAGCATAGCCGGATGAGCGTCCAGAAGGGGTCCGACCGAGCTGAACTCATCAAAACGGTTAGCCATTTTATTAAGAATGAAACATTTCTGTCAGAGGAGAATGTCTGGGAGGATTTCTGTGCGTGGTTTCGCTGCAGTTTGACTGAATGGGTATTGGATGAGATGGTGCAATCCATCGGCTATGAATATATTGCTGGACTGGATACATTAGAGTTGAATAAACAATTTCATGATTATCTATCAAGAAGTCTTTCGAACGAGGGTTTTACAGCACGGTTCAGCGAGCTGATTAGTCAGCATCTATCCGGATGGATGGAAGAAATCCTGATTATCCTCACTGATAAAAATGGAAAGCTGGAGAAGCTTCTTGCCGAGCAGACGAATAGTCAGCAAATTCCCGGTACACAATCTGTTTCCGGTTATATACATGTAATGAATAATGTCGCCTATCAGAATGTCAGGGAAGCCTTATATAAGAATATGTTTTGTTCCGATGAAACGAATCCTTGGCCAACAACCCCGCTATATAAAGGAAATATGGAAGGGGTGGTCCAGTTTAAGCCGCCTTTTTTTGCGGATGATTGGCAGGCTGGTCTGCCTGTCGACCAAGCATGGCGAGAAGCAGAGGGTGTATCTGATTTAGATGTCGATCTATTTGATGCCTTATGCAGTGTATTCCTGTCGAGGGCGAGCCATTCAAAGGATTTAATTGAGGTGTATTTCGACGAATTACTGCAAATGAGGGGACTGAAGGCGAAACTGGGAGGGGAAGGGCGTCGGGGCGGTTATGAACAGAAACAGCGCCGGCAAGTTTTGGAATCGCTTTCACGAATACAAAGCCTTTGGATTGAAATAGAAAAAGCGGTCATTTATGTGAAAGGCAGGCCCGTCGAGATGAAACTTCAAGGGCGAACATTCCTGTTTAAGGACAGTGCCGGTAAGGAATGCCGAATCTCAGAGCTTGCTGAAGAGAAGAAAGTCTATTTCACCATCGATGACATCTTTTCCAGATACCTGTATGGCTCCGGAAGGCAAATAGCGATTTTGCCAATTAAGGCTTTGCATTATCATCCTCACCACCGGACATGGGAGAAACGGTTAGCTAGATATGTCAGCTGGAGATGGCGCACCCAGGCAAGAAAAGGGGACTATCTTCAACCGAATAAAGTCGCGACGCTCTTGAATGCCATTGGCGAGGATATAAATGAACGAACCCCTTCAAGGACGAGGGATCGGTTAGAGAAAGCCTTGGATACTCTACACGAAGACGGGATTATTGGCGGCTGGTACTATGACCATAAATGGGATGAAACGATTGCGGATTCGAGGGGATGGTACCGTACCTGGAGGAATGCAGCCATCATCATCGAACCTCCTGCTGTTATTACAGAACAATACCAATCTATTCAAAAAAGGAAGAAGACAAAGCATAATCAAGGATCGCTGATGCCGATGTCATCATTGAATCTATTAGGCCAGCAGCTGCGATTGATGCGTAGCCAGCTTGGCTTGACGTTAAGCCAAGTGGCAGAAGAAATAGGGGTTTCCCCCTCTTATTTAAGCCATATTGAATGCGGAAGCAAACATCCGTCTGACAAGATTCAACTCAGTATAACAAAATGGATACAGCGATATATGTAAAGGAGCTGCTAAATGGAGGCAGCTTCTTTTTTGCGTGGATGGAGGATGAAGTTTCCTGAAAGTCGAGGCTTTGCTTGGTGAATGTCGGGGTTCATTCGTACATAAATAAATTGGCTGATTTTTCATCCCTTATACACCAAGGGATAGGGAATTCCATTCTATGCTTGACTCCCTAATCATTAAATGATTTAAGGTTGACAGCTTTGCCTAAGTCCATGCCTCCCTTCGATAAAATAATGAACAGGATTCGTCCTTATCAATAGAAGCAGAGGTGAAGAAATGCGAGAAGAAAAAAAGTCGATTGAAACGTTAGAGCCACTATTCAATGCACAATCGGTAGCCATCTTAGGAGCTTCGGAGAACCCATACAAAATCGGGCATATTCAATTAAAGGCTTTGATAGACGGGAAATTCGGCGGTGCCATCTATCCGATCAATCCGAAAGCTGATGTCATTGCAGGACTCCCTTGTTATCCGAGCATCAGTGAGATAACAGAGCCGGTTGACGTTGCCATACTTTGTGTCGGTGCTAATCAGATTAAGGATAGTCTCATAGAGTGCGGCCAGAAAGGGGTTAAAGCAGCGATTATCTTTGCGTCGGGATTTTCAGAAGTGGGAGAGGAGGGTGCAGAGCAGCAAAGAGTTCTTGGTGAAATTGCCAAGGAATACGGAATCAGAATCATTGGTCCCAATTGCGTCGGTCTAGTGAACACGATGAATGGCTTCATTGGCACATTCTCACCAGCGATTTTGGCTGTTCCTTTTCATGATGAACGAGCGGTGGGCTATGTTTCTCAAAGTGGAGCCTATGGCGTACTTACGTATATGGCAGCGGCTCAAAAAGGCCTGACCTTCAATTATTTTGCCAGTGTGGGCAATGAGATGGATGTCGAGTTTTCTGATGTGGTCGAATACATGATCCACGACGATAAAACAAAGGTCATCACCGGGTACTTAGAAGGCGCGAAAAATACGGAAAAGCTAAGAGGTTTGGCTAATAAAGCGCTTGAGCACAAGAAACCGATTGTGCTGATGAAAACGGGGCGCAGTGAAGCCGGAAGCAGGGCGGCCTCCTCGCATACTGGTTCTCTCGCAGGCTCTGATGCCATTTATGATGCCTTCTTCAAACAGACCGGAATCGTACGGGTGGATGATTACGAGGATATCATCACTTTTTCGAAGTTATTCCTATCCAATAAGCTGCCTAAGGGCAAGAACACGGTTATTATCACAAGCTCAGGCGGACGGGGAATCAATGAAGCCGATCGCAGTGAGTCCTTTGGTTTGAAGGTCATTCCGCTCAGTGAGAAGACACAAGCGGAAATTAAGGGTGTGATTCCTTCTTATGGAAGCGCTTCAAATCCGATTGATTTAACCGCTGCCGCCTCTGTCACGAATCCTGAGCTCTTCATCGCTCCAATGAGGGCTCTCGTTGAGGATCCCGAGGTGCATAACATTATTTTGACGGAATTCCCGTTAGGGTGGGATAGCGACAACCACTATTTGCAGGAGTTCATCAAGATTTGCCAAAACTCCGATAAATTCGTTCTCGTGACGACCTTCCCATTAGATGGAATGTCCATCCCGAAAGGAACGAAGACCTTAGAGGAAAATGGCATTCCGGTCATTCCGGGCGATTTGAATCCGATTAAGGGATTAGCCTATTTACAGGCTTACAGTGAACATTTGCGCAAAGTGCAAAAACAGAATCTTCACGAAGATTTTACCGCTATCGCACATGAATTCAGCCATACGGATCATGCAGAAACGACTCTCAGTGAATCGATGGCAACAGACGTTTTGGAGAGGCAGGGAATACCGACTACGAAGCGAATGGTTGCCAAAACAGCGGAGGAAGCGGTTCAGTTTGCGAATGAGATTGGCTATCCGGTTGTGCTGAAAATCGATTCCCCCGATATTCCGCATAAGACAGAGGCCAAGGCTATTTGCTTGAGCATCAACGGAGATCAGGAAGTAAGGGATGCGTTCAAGCAAATTGAAGAGAATGCCAGAGCGTATAAAGCAGATGCGAGACTGGATGGAATTTCTGTGCAGGAAATGCTGCCTGAAGGGATTGAAGTCATCATTGGAGCTGTGAAGGATGCAGCATTTGGTCCGGTAATCATGTTCGGCTTGGGCGGCATTTTTGTAGAGGTCTTTAAGGATGTTTCCTTCAGGGTCGCTCCTTTAACTAGGATGGATGCGATGGACATGATCAAAGAAATCAAGGGATACCCTGTGTTGGAGGGGATTCGCGGCCAGGCTGGCGTCGATATAGAGGCAATCGCGGATGTGATCCTGAAAGTCTCAGCCCTAGTGACGAATGAGGAAGCGCGTATAGAGGAATTGGACATGAACCCGCTGATCGTCTATGAAAATGGCGTGAAGGCAGCGGATGCGATGATCGTGCTTAGCGATGCGGTAAAAGAAAAGACAGCGATTAAGGGGTGAGGAAGAATGGAATTAGATAAAAGCTTGATCGGATTGACAGGGAAACCGTTTGTGTTTGAGGTAGAAAAGCGGCATATCCGCCAATTTGCCGAAGCAATCGGTGACAACAACCCTTTGTATGTTGACGAGGAATATGCAGCCAGTACCATTTATGGCGGCATTATCGCCCCTCCTAGCTTTCCAGTTGTGATTGGCCAGGATAGCGGCGGAGCAATTGACCTTCCGCTCGATTATACAAGAGTGCTGCACGGGGAACAGGAATTTATCTATCAGCGTCCCATACGACCTGGTTACCGCCTCGTCTGTCAAATGAAAGTAACCGATCTTTACGACAGGGAAGGCAAATCAGGGACGATGCAATTTTTGGTGTTAGATACAGAGATGAAGGATGAGAGCGGGGAATTGGTGGCTGTCAGCCGGACGAATATGATCTATCGTCCAGCGAGTAAGAAGGCGAAAGAGGAAGCAAAGAAATGATGATTTCAAGTGATAGAGGGGAGGCTGCATACATGCCGCAAATGGAGTTTGAAACCATTCAGGAGGGTCAAAGGCTAGAACCCTATGTAAAGCCAGCAGTGACGAAGGTTCAGTTAGTGAAGTATGCGGGCGCATCAGGTGATTACAATCCGCTCCATACAGATGATGAATTTGCCCAAAAAGTAGGAATGCCGGGCGTAATTGCCCACGGGATGCTAGTCATGGGCTTCTTAGGTGAATATGTCATGAAGCTCGCGGGCACGAATGCTATCCCGGTTAATTTCAAAATGAGGTTTGGTGCTGTGACGAGACCGGGGGATGCGATTACCAGTCATGCAATCGTGAAGAAACTTTATGAGGAAGACGGAGAGCGTTTCGCAAAGCTTGAGCTGACAGCAGAAAAAGCACCGGGTCAAGTTGTCGGGTATGGGGAAGCAACGGTCAGATTTGTTTGATTTCATGAAATTGGAGGAGGTTATCAATCATGGCAGATATCAAGGATCGGTATGCCATTGTCGGTGTTGGGGAAAGTGAACGATCAAAAAAGTCGGGGACAACGCCCTTGAATTTAGCACTTCATGCAGCACGAGCGGCATTAAGTGACGCGGGACTTCAAGCAACAGATATTGATGGATTCATGAGTTATTCGGAAGGCGACTCATGCACCTCTCATCAATTAGCTACCTATTTAGGGGTTCGCCCTAAATATGTGAAGGATATTAGCGGAGGCGGGAGCTCAACGGAAATGCTCATTGCTGATGCGATTGGGTTAATTGAAACAGGCCAAGTCAATACGGTCATGATCTACCGCTCGATGAATGGACGGTCAGGTGTGCGCATGGGCGGCGGTGGCTGGGATATCAATCTCTTACAATCCGTCATTGATGGGGGAAGCTTTCTCATTCCGTACGGTGCAGGCGGGCCTGGGCAATGGTTTGGCTTATTCGCGACGCGTCATATGCATGAAACAGGCCTTACGCAAGAGCATCTCGGCCATGTATGCGTCAGCTTTTATGAGCATGCCCAAAGGAATCCAAAGGCGTTCTTTTATGGAAAACCTCTCTCGATGGAGACATACAAAGATACACCTTATTTGAGTTATCCCTTTAATCGCCATGATTTTTGTCTCGAGTCTGATGAAGCAAACGCGATTATCGTGACCAGTGCCGAACGGGCAAGGGACTGCAAGTCAAGGCCGGTTTATATTATGGGGATTGAGGCGCGCCAATGTGTCTCGCATTCGCATTACTGGTCCAATTTAGATGAAGTGGCCTCTGACTATGTCGCTCCTGAACTATACAAAAAAGCCGGTGTGAAACCAGCGGATATCCAAGTAGCTTCAATCTATGATTGCTTTAGCTGGGTCGTACTTAGGCAGCTCGAAGCATACGGGTTTGCACCGCGGGGAGAGGTTGGCGATTTCGTCGCCGCTGGTAATTTGAAAATGGGCGGAAAGCTTCCTACCAATACGGCGGGCGGCATGCTTTCTGAAGGCTATACACACGGGATGAATAATGTACTCGAAATTGTCCGACAGGTACGTCATGAATATAAAGGGACAGACCGTCAAGTGGAGGATTGCGAGATTGGCATTTGCACAGGCTGGGCCGGACCGGATATTGCCGGTGCCATGATTCTGCGAAATTAGAAGGAGGAAAACAGATGAGCTATCAGAAACCAATTCCATTAAAAAATGAAGATAATCACCCCTATTGGGATGCTGCCGACCGGCATGAACTCGTTTTGCAAAAATGTGATTCCTGTCAAACCCATTTACACCCGCCAGGTCCTGCTTGCGCAAAGTGTGGCAGTACCGAGCTGAGCTGGGAGAATAAAGGCAGTGATATTCTCGGAAGCGTCTATTCGTATATCGTATCTTATCGGCCGTTTTTACCAGGCTTTCAGGATGATCTGCCGCATATCATTGCAAGCATTGAATTGGCTGACGCCCGTGAAGTGAAACTGATTGGCAATGTATTGGAATGTTCCCCGGAGGACATAGAGATTGGCATGCCGGTCAAAATGATTTGGCAGGACATTACCGAGGAACGTGCGCTTCCTCAATGGACAAGAGCGTAAAGAAAGGGAGGGATATTGAATGGATTTTTCATTTTCCAAAAAGGAAGAAGCATTTCGCCAGGAACTGCGCGCATGGCTAGAAGCGAACTTGCCCGAAGGATGGCTTGAGGGCACCTTCAAAATGCCTGATGATGAGGCCGGATTCTTGAGAGATTGGCAGAGGAAGCTCTATGAGGGGGGCTATGCGGCGATTGCCTGGCCTAAAGAATATGGCGGCCGCAATGCCACATTGATGGAGGAAATTGTCTATCATCAAGAAATGGTTCGCGTGAAAGCACCACCACTGATCAATTATGTCGGAATTCACATGGTTGGGCCGACGCTCATGCAAATCGGTACGGAGGAGCAAAAGGAAACCTATATTCCGAAAATCTTAACGGGCGAAGAGGTTTGGTGCCAAGGCTATTCCGAGCCGAATGCCGGCTCAGATTTAGCCGCCCTTCAAACGAGCGCTGTCAAAGACGGAGAAAAGTGGGTCATTAACGGCCAAAAGGTATGGACAAGCTTTGGCCATGTGGCTGATCGATGCTTCCTATTGGCCCGTACGAACCGCTATGAGAAAAAGCATAAAGGCATTACCGCCTTCCTTCTTGATATGCATCAGGAAGGGGTTGAGACAAGGCCCATCATTCAGATGGATGGGAAGCATGATTTCAATGAAGTGTACCTGAACAATGCGGTGGCTTATGATGCCGATATTGTGGGCGAAGTCGATGAGGGCTGGAGAGTATCCATTGCCTTGCTGATGCATGAAAGGACCGGAATTGGTGCACAAGTATTTACGCTCGAACAGCAATTCAATGACTTGGTTGCGGTGACAAAGGAATTGGAAGCGGACGATGGTGAGCCATTAATGAATGATCCGTTTGTTCAAAGGACGATGGTTGATCTCTATGCGCGTTCAAGAGGATCGCTCCTGAATTATTATCGCAATCTAACGAAACAGCTGAAACAGGGACATCCTGGCGTGGAAGGCTCCATGGACAAATTAATCGTCAGTGAATTAACGAAGGACTTGTTTTCACAAGCGATTTCCCTGCAAGGTCATCAGGGAGTTCTATGGAAGGAAGATGCCGTTGTTGGCAGCTCTTACTGGCAGGACAATTATCTCTATTCCTTTGGTCAAACGATTGGCGGCGGGACAAGTGAAATCCAGAAGAACACGATTGCTGAGCGGATTTTAGGCTTGCCGAAAGATATGGGACGCTAGATTAAAATTGGAGGTGAAGGAAGAATGGATTTTTCATTAAGCCAGGAGCAGGAAATGTTCCGCAATTATGTTCGCAAGTACTTGGATGATGTTGGACAGACGAAGATAGCGAGGGAAGTGACAAAAGGCGAATTAGGGTCCCTGCAAACCTTGCGTGAGGGGATGGCTGAGCTGGGCTGTACAGGCATTAATGTACCAGAGGAATATGGTGGAATGGGACTTGGGCTGTTAGATATGGTGCCAATCTTAGAGGAAATGGGACGTGCGCTTATCCCAAGTCTCTATTTAGAGACAAATGCTCTCGTCGTACCGCTCTTAGAAAAGTACGGGACAAATCAGCAAAAAGAAACATACTTGCCGGCGATTGCGGAGG
Organism: Bacillus sp. FJAT-27916; assembly: GCF_001183965.1. GTDB lineage: Bacteria > Bacillota > Bacilli > Bacillales > Pradoshiaceae > Pradoshia. The sequence goes on along the minus strand of NZ_LFZV01000001.1, from coordinate 2,246,181 downwards.
GAAGTCATACGTTCACACTTGCGTGGCTGGAGGAAAAGGGGAGCTATACGCCTTCAGGCAATAAGATGAGAGGGGAACGCAACGGTGATTCATTCGTGCTGAATGGAACGAAATCGTTCGTACCAGATGCTAGATTGGCAGATAGCATGCTTGTATTAGTGCGGACAAATGATGGAGAAGAACAGCATGGAATCTCACTAGTCATCGTGGACCGTGAAGATGTTCAAATACAAAATCAAAAAAACTTCGATGAAACAAGATTACTGGCAAAGGTAGTTTTCGAGGATCTTTCTGTTTCTTCTAATCAAATTCTTGGCGATATCGATAATGGATGGGAAATCATCCAAGAAGGATTGCTTTCCATAAATGCCGCCCTCTGTGCAAATATCATTGGAAGCATAGATAGCATCGTCGAAATGGCAGCCGAATATGCAAATATCCGCGAACAGTTCGGCCAACCGATCGGCCGATTCCAAGCCATTAAACATCGAATTGTCGACATGAAGCTCGACCTTGAGACAGCTCGCTCATTGACCTACTATGCCAATTGGGCGATGGAGAGCGGGGCGCCTGATCGGATTCAGGCGATAGCCAGCGCAAGATTATTCGTCACAGAAGCTTTTATACGAGTCGCTTCGCATAATATCCAGATTCATGGCGGCATCGGTTTCACCGAGGAAATGGACTGTCAATTATATGTGAAACGGGCTCGTTTTTATGAGAACTATCTAGGTACTAAAAAGCAGTATTATGACCAAGCAGTCAAAGCATTGGGCTGGCTTCAACAGGAGAAAGAAGTTCTCGTTTGATTTTAAAGCGATGAAAGGAGGATGAAGGTGGAAACACGTAGCAGTGTAAAGGAATACGACAATCTGATTAACGGAAAAGTCACGCAAGCTCGATCAGGGAAAACAATTGACAGTGTTGATCCATCTACCGGGCAGATTTGGGCTTCTGTTCCAAGAAGCACGGTAGAGGACGTAGAGGAAGCGGTCGCATCAGCCCGAAATGCTTTGCCATCCTGGTCTGCAGTCCCAGCATTAGAAAGGTCCAACTATCTACGCCAAATTGGTGATGCCGTTGCTCGGCATGCAGAGGAGCTTGCTGAGCTGGAAACACGTGATAATGGCTGGGTGATTAGAGAGACGATCTATGGCCTGATCCCTTCCTTAACAAGTATTTGGTATGATGCCGCCGGTGCGACTTCCCTTGGAAGCAGGGGAGAAACGACACAATTGGGGCCCAATACAGTTGGATATACATTACGTGAGCCATTAGGGGTGGTCGTTGGAATCATCCCTTGGAACGCTCCGTTGTTTACTTTCTCAATTAAGGCAGCCTATGCGTTGGCAGCTGGGAATACCGTTATTATCAAGCCATCTGAACTAGCGGCCGTCTCCTCTATGAGATTGGGAGAAATCATCCAAGAAATCCTGCCTCCTGGCGTGCTGAATGTGATTAGCGGGTACGGCTCAGAAATTGGGGAGGCTTTGGTCAGCCACAAAGGGGTTAATAAGGTGAGCTTAACAGGCTCTATGAACACTGCAAGAGCCATTGCGGAATCAACGGCTTCTAACCCGAAACCACTCACATTGGAATTGGGAGGAAAGTCTCCGAATATCGTCTTTGCTGACGCTGATCTGCAGAAAGCGGCTAACGGCGTGACCGTCAATGGCATATTTACCGGCAATGCAGGACAGATATGTGCAGCTGGATCCCGAATATTAATCCAACGACCTGTCTTTGATGAGATGATTGCGCTCATGAAGCAGCAAATCGACAGCTATATACAGCTAGGGGATACGATGAGCAGTGAGGTCTCCATGGGACCGATTGCCAACAAGGTTCAATACGATAAGGTCTGCTCCTATATTGAACTGGCTGAAAAAGAAGGCGGAGAAATCATTTACGGCGGCCGTGCTGGAGGTTCCTCTCTATTCCCGAATAAGCCTGAGCTGGCAGAAGGCTATTGGGTCGAACCGACACTTATTCAGGTCGATCGTAATTCCTATCGTATATGCCAGGAAGAAATATTTGGCCCCATAGCCGTCGTCATGCCATTCGATACAGAAGAGGAAGCACTCGCCATGGCCAATGATTCCGCTTACGGCTTAGCTGCCGGCGTCTGGACATCCAGCCTCGACCGTGCCCATCGAATGATCCGCTCAATAGAAGCAGGGAATGTGTGGGTGAACACATACAGGCGAGTTGGCCCTGAATTACCGTTTGGCGGTCACAAGGAGAGCGGGATTGGCAATGATAGTGTGTTAGAGTTTACGCGAGAGAAATCCTGCTATATAGAGTTAGGTCAGTAGTTTATAAAAGGAAGAATGAAGGCTAAATGGTACCTGTAGTTAGGACACTTGAGAAGGAGTGTTTTACCTACAGGTTTTCTTTTATTATATATTCATCAATGAAAGATACTTGCAAAGCTATACGTACATTATGGAGTAGAGTGGGCTGATAGCTATGGTCATTTGAAAATCTTTATTCATATAAGATTTAATTATCTCAAACAAATTGAGAAGCATTACTAGAAAGAATAACGTCAAGATGGTCCTATAAATATGCTGAAACTCAAAATAAAAAGCCCACTATGTGAGCTACTTTTTTGCTGCCTGATCCAATTCATTTTTCGCTTTTTCGGTAATGGCATCTAACTTATTTTTCATTTCTTGTTTGGATTGGCTGTCTTGGCCATCCATCTTACTGATTAACTCATTTGTGTAACGCTGGATTTCCTCAACACTTCTTTGTTTTTCCTGCTGTGTAAATGTATCAAGGTCCTTTGCGGATTGTTTCATATCCTTTTGTAGCTCTTTCTGTAATCGTTGTAATGATTTTTCTTTTTCCTTCTGGATACTTTGATTAATTTCATTAATGGATTCATTAGCTTTCTGATCAAACCAGTTACTAAGCAATGAACTTGCATTTCCATCAGCCATAACGTGAGAACTTAATCCAATACCTATTATTAAGATGAAGACAGTAGCCATATATTTAAACCTTCGTATTTTTTTCTTCTTATTGTAGATTTCTTTTCTGCTCATGAATACACCTCCAAATACTGGAAGAAAAGGACACCAGTGTGATGTCCTTCCTATCTATTTCGTGATTACCTGTTTATGTCAGCGACAACTGAATCCATTTCAGCTTTAGCTTGGTTTTCTAATGCAATCGCTTTGTTTGCGATTATTTGTTTTTGAGCCGCTACTAGATTGTCACGTAATGTAGTGATTTCTCCGCGCATTACTTTTATCTTGGCATCAATGGCTTTCTTGATTTGTTCAGTAGTAGCAGTTGTATTAGAATCTAATGAAGCTTGGATCTCTGTTTTTGCTTGATTTATTGCTGTTTCTAATTCTTTTACAGCTGCTCCTTTCACAGCACCAAGATCAGTCTCAACTTGACTAGCAGCTCTTGAACCGTCTTTACCATACTGAGCAGTTAGATCTCGATTTGCCCATTTAGAGCCTTCTTGAGCTGTTTCATCAATAATTTTTTGTGCTGCGGCAAATAATCCGTCAAATTGTGATGTCATATAGTTTTGGATGTCAGTTTCTTTCGATTGTACGGATTTGATATGTTGATCCTTTGCAGAATTGATATTTGTTGTTCCTTCAGCAGTTTTTAGGCTACCAGCAGTATTAATATATCCAGATCCCTCTTTTTTCAGGTTGTCATATTCTTTATAAAGTGAACCAGCTTTGCCATTTGCATAATCAGTAGAGTCTTTAACAACTTTAGCGGTTGATTTACCGAATTGAGCATCATACCAAGCTTTAAGGTTGCTGCCAGCATCTGTGCTAGCCATTACTGCTCCTCCAGAAATAAGTGCAAATGCTGTTACCCCTGTGATTACTTTGCCTTTTACTGTTTTGATCATGTCAAATTCCCCTTTTCAATAATAGTGTATTTTAAGGGTTATCCCCGTAAAATCAGTTTAATTTAAGATTTCGGCTAATATATCTGTTACTTCTTCATCTATTTCTTGGTTGTGTTGAGAGATATGTTCATTTACAAGTTGATTATAGCGAGTGGTTTTAAGTGTATTCGTCGTTGATTGAATTTGTTTGATGTATTCTTCGGAGTATTTGTTTATGTTGGCGCTTGATGCGGTAAAAGACTTAGTAGTTTGGTCATAAATCTGTGTTGATCCGTCATTCATAAGTGCGGTAGTAAATTTGTTGTAGTCATATATGGAGCGGGTCATGGTGTCTTCACTATCAGTTATTACATTTGTCATAGAAACACCCAGTTGTTGTTCGTACCATGTCTCTAAACTGAAAATTGCACTACTTACCGTAATGGTAGATAACGATAATAGACCTGTCATAAGAACAATTCTTTTCATATCACCACATCCAATCTACTAATAATTGGTTAAATATTACATTTCATATATTATAATTAATTCACGTACAAATCAAGTACAATATAAAATACTGTTCACCCGATATAAAATACATTTGTATGAAACTGGTCAAAAAGCTGGTATTTTTAGTATAATTATGGAAGTAAAGTGTAGGAGGAAACCCTATGGAACTAATAAGAGTAGATATTCGAATGCCAAATATTTTATTAAGAGAAATAGAAGACTATCAGTTGAACAATGGTATTTCTACTCGAACGGCTGCAATTTTAGAATTGGTGAGGATTGGACTAGATAAAAAGGAGGACTTAGAGGTCTATATTGAGAGAGGAGATTCTCAACGGATCGATATAAGAATACCAGCAATGATTATAGACAAAGTGGAGGAGTACCAGAATAAAAATGATATTCGTACACGTGCGGCAGCAATGAAACGATTAATCTTATTAGGACTGATGTGATTGTTAAACCAACTAGGTGACAAATCTACCCATCATTACGTGAAGGCAGGGAGGGTTATGCGGAAATGGCAAATATGCAAAAAGACCTTGATAGGAAAATACAGTGATTCTCCATCAAGGTCTATTTTTATAACCTTCTTTATCTGTGATTATCGTTTCTTCACATCATCCCATGCTTCAGTAAGCGGAATACCATCCAGCTTAGCCTCTTTAAAAAACTCTTCAATTGAATTGAACTGCTGCTTCGTGCCGTCCTCGCTTTCAAGTACCCATTTGCCTTCTATCTGTATAACAAGGCGGCTATTACCTTTATACGTAAATTTAAATATGACATTATGTCCATAATCGCTCTCATACTTATGCATCATATTCTTTAGATCCTCTAAAGAGGAATTCATTGTTTCTACAATCCAGTCAGCATAGTCCCTAACATCGGAATTTTTATCAGCCTTGAATAGGTTGATGAATTTGTCCAGTCGTGTATCATCTAATATTAAAGTATACCAATACAGTATAAGGTCAGCGACTGCTTTTCTTATATCTTCATTAGGGTGTTTGCTTAAATGCAAGAGTTTTTCAACATACCAATCATCTTCTGCTTCCACTTCATATTCATGAACAGTAAGAATATCATAGAGGCTATCAACATCATTCTCTTCAATCAGTGCTTCAAACTCTTCTTTGCTATAGGTGACAGGGGAATACTCTTCATCATCCAATTCGATTTCAACGGTATATAGATTCTCCAGAAATTCGTCAAAGCTTTTGGCAATTTCGAATACCTGTGAAGTCTCCTCATGATTGTCCACATAGACGATGGGGGGATTCGCTGAGGTGTGCCGGTAATCAAATGCAAGCCAAGTGTGACCATCACCGTGAAACAATACCAGCCCCTTTGGCATTTCCCATTCTTCGCATAATTCTTCACTTTCTAGTATGGAGCTATCTTCGTCAATCCCATCGATGTATTCAACCTCTATGAAGGGCTCGTCAAACTTTTCATGCTGCGGAGCGGGGTAGGCATTGTGTAAAACGACCGCCATTTTGTTGTTTTAATAGCTCTATGTAGGAGGCTGGAAGGGTTACTTTCAGCTTAGCTTCTGCCATTTGAATCACCGCATCGCTGACTGGCTGCGGCTTGTATAGATCATTCTTTTCCCATATGTTCGTTCCAATGAGTATCACCTGACTTCATTTAGTATTTTTATATACTTAATTCGACTGTTTTCTACTTTTTCCTCCTTTTTGCAGAGTGTTTTTATAGACTGTTACTTCGTTAGTGGAAGCAGGATATTTTCCTTTCTTGAAGAAATACATACGTATCCTTTGTAAAGAGAAGTGATTTTTAAATGAAGTTTCAACAAAATGATTTCACCGATGACTTGAAAATAACTATTCAACATACTGAAAGAGTATTGAAAGATTATATCGAAGAATTACGGGCAGATTATCAAGCTCTTTTAGCAAAGGGGAATCTTGCATTAGAAGTGAATTTTCGTAAGGAAGGTGACGATTATTTTAAGCCGGGATCTATTTCTTCAGTGACGATTGGTCTATCAGAGAAAACGGACACATACGGTGACCTTATTGACATCCATACGATTACATTATGGAAATGTGAACGGGTTTTCTTAGGAATACCAATCAATAAACATGTACCTGGAAGTAAGATTCTAGGTGAACTTGTTGATGAATCAGTAGATGAAATAAAAGAGGAATTAAAGGAATATCTTGAGGAATTTATTAAAGAGGAAGCTTAACGGGAAATGGATCTAGCAGGATTAATGTGGTTTCTATTGAACTTCTCATAGGAACAGCAGGAAAGTTGGAGAAGAGTTTTATCCTACCTAAGAGAGTTGTGCGATATTCAAATTAGAATGAAGTGTGGGGAAATGATATGAATGTGACATTCGAAAAAGCAATAGACCTAGATGAATTATCCCTTTTTTTATCTGAAATAAATCAACATAAGAAATCAAATATAGGTTATTGTGGCGAGAAGGTTGAGGAAATCTACCAAACGCTAAAGGAAGATTTTGTCTCCGGCGATCATGGAGATATCAACTTTATCCTTGCAAGAAATAGCGAGGAAATCATAGCAGCCATTGGTTTTGATATAGATGAAACGAGTGCAGAAGTATGGGGACCCTTTAATCAAACATCTTCTGTTAACCTGCAATATGAATTATGGGAAGAGTTGAAAAATGAAAATCCAACTGTTCAAACCTTCTCTTTTTTTATCAACAAAGAAAACCTCCAGCAACAACAGTTTATGAAGGAAATAAAGGCAAAAAAGACAGGTGAATATCTTATCCTGGAAATGAAAGAACGAAACTTTGAGCGAGTCAGCAAAATGAACAGTGTTCCTTTTATAGAAAGTGATTTTAAAGCCTTTGAAGAATTACATAACGAAACCTTCCCAAGCACTTACTATGATGCAAGAACGATTATAGAAAGGCTTGGTGCTGGAAATACCTTACGAGTGCTTAAAACTGAATCTAATGTGTTACAAGGTTATGCCTATTATGAAGTGAATCCTGAAATGTCAGAAGCGTCGCTTGAATATATCGGTATATCGGCAAAAGCCCAAAATCAAGGCTTAGGCACAATAATGTTAAAAGAAGCCCTTACAGATATGTTTTCATACCCACTAATAAAAGAAATTACATTAACGGTTAATCATACAAACAGCCTAGCGAATCACTTATATATGAAAGCTGGATTCGAACAGAAAGATAGTTTAATAAGTTATCTTCTTGAACTTTAAATGTCCTTGCTTCTATGCCAATGGCTGATGATCCGTTCTTTTAAACGGGGTAAGGATGGCTAAGGAAGGGATTCCATGATAAGACATATTATTGAGTTCAAAGTACTAAAATGAATGAACAACTTGAAAAGTGAATAATGGATGGAGGCTGGGATGCTAAAAATATTGGGATCTATCTTAGCGGTTAGTGTTATTGCATTATCAGGATATGGTGTGATTAGCCAAAACTTTAAGTTTATGTCCCATTTAATGCTGCTTCTAGGTGCACTTATGTTGGTATCTGGATTAATTGAACTACAAGAAGACAGGAAGAGAAGTATTGGATATATGTTTATTGTAGTTTCCTTATTTATTTTCACCGTTTCTATAATGGATCTCTTATAGAATGTAGCTAAGGGCATGACCTAGAGAAGATAGAGGATTAAATCCCTTATATCTTGGACTCCTTCTTATTGTAGAAATGATGGAGGTTAGTCCAAGAAGGGGATAGTAAAAGGAAATGATTGTTTCATTGAAATAGAGGGTTTTACCAATTCAATAAAAAATTTAAAACATATGATGGGTACATCTTGTTTGTATCCCATTCAGAGGAGTGTTTTTATGGAAGAAGTCCAAATCATTATTGGGGTTCCTGGAAAGTGGAAAAATAGAACAGAGTTAATACAGGCAGTTGCATCTAACGGCGATGGGTATTTAATGGCTGGTTACATTATTCATAACACAAAAAAAGACGTATGTTTTGAAGTAGAAGTTTATGAACACGACCCACATTTAACGGAAGCATTCTCATATGCAGGTTCCTTTGAAGATGGCCTTTTAGATGAAATCGAACATCATACCCTTACCGTCTATGTAATAGCCAATATAAATGGGTTTGAAGATCTTAAGGAACTGGTAGATGTCGGAGCATCTTTATTAAAGTCTGGTGGTTTAGCAGTAAAAGTTGAAACAGCCGGAATTGCCCATACCAAAGATGAATGGTTTCAGCTTTTAGAAAACAAAGATTATCTCTCGATCTATTCTCACTTTGTAACTCTTATTGGGGATGAGGAAAGTTATTTTTCGTGTGGAATGAAAGCTTTTGAATTACCTGATGTCATGACTTCTTCCTCAATATCACCGGAAGAAGCAGCAGACCTTCTTAATAACTTTAATCTTTATAACATTATTGAACAACCATCTTTTAAGGAAGGTGAAACATTTAGTTTAGAGCAAAATTCACCTTTATACAAAATTGCTTTCATCAATGAATGTAGATATGAGAAAGAGGATGTTTTCTTTAATCCATTTGGGTTCATTCATTTATTTCAGGCATAATAAATGGAAGTGTTTTTAAAAGAGATCTTTTTTTAGGAGTAGATATATTTTGAATAATTGGATTGAACTTTCAGATTCAGAATCTGACCTAGTATGGGATATGGTATATGGAAAGTTTAAGTTTAAACCTAGTAGAAGTAATTTCCCTTCATTTAAAGTGCCAAAGCCTTTTATTACATATGATATTTCCAGTTATTTTTGTTGGTCAGGAGACGTAGAGGAGATAAAATGGCTTTATCGTAATCTTGAAGAGAAATCTTTATTAGCTTTTCAGGAATTAATAAATGAAAATGAGTATGTTTATGCTTTAGATTGGCAACATTCTTGCTATTGGGTTAATCCCTTTTTAGTGTTTCCAAGAGATGAATTTAATGAGTGGCTAGTTCCTATTTTCCCTAATGGAGATTATTATTTCTTTTTACAAAGAGAATTTAATTGGGGATTATTAGGTCACCCTTGGGAGAAGTCCATTACTGTTTTTGGTCATGAGTTAATACAAGCATTAGAAAAACATAAACCTAGAATGTTTCATACCATTTTACGAATAAAGTAATTAGCTTAATGAACAACCGATGCAGCAAACGTTCAACAACCAGTTCAACCACTTCCTATCTGGAGGTGGCTGTTTTTATATATTAGATGAAAGGAATTGCAACACTCCTTACGAAAGCATAATCCAGTACTATGAAACAAGCTTAATCTTAGGTGGGTTGGAGTTTCTTAAAACCCCTCGTTGATCTAAACCGCTACTGATCATTAATCAGTAGCGGTTTTTTATGATGTACATCTAATCAGCGACAATTGGTATCCTGCTAAGTAACAATAATCGAAATTTTTTCCATTAATTTTAAAAATAAAGAAAATTATTTACAGCCCATTTCCTCCCATGTTATATTGAAACTGGAAAACATAACAATAAATGTTAGAGAGTGTGAGCGAGATGGGATTGGACAAATTTAAAGGGATTTTTCCGGCTTTTTATGCTTGTTACGATGACTTAGGAGAGGTGTCGGAGGAGCGAACGAAGGATTTATGTGGGTACCTTTTGGAAAAAGAGGTTAACGGACTTTATGTCGGCGGGAGCTCTGGTGAATGTATCTATCAGAGCCTGGAAGAAAGAAAGGCAACATTAAGATATGTTGCGGAAAGCTTGCAAGGGAAACTGACGTTAATGGCTCATGTTGGTGCACCGTCCACGAGAGACAGCGTCCGTTTGGCTAAGTATGCCGAGGAATTAGGGTATGATGCGCTATCCGCGATTCCTCCGATTTATTTCAAGCTTCCTGAAAGCTCGATTTACGCTTATTGGACGGATATTATGGAGGCTTCTACGCTGCCGTTCGTTATTTATAATATCCCGCAGACAACCGGATACAGCTTGTCTATGAATCTCTTTACGAAATTGCTTGAGAACGATAAGGTAATCGGGCTGAAGAATTCGTCTATGCCAGTCATGGATATTGAAAGGTTTAAAGCGGCGGCAGGGGAGGACTTCATTGTGTTCAATGGCCCTGATGAGCAGTTTGTATCTGGCCGGCTAATTGGGGCAGACAGTGGTATTGGCGGTACTTATGCGGTGATGCCGGAGCTTTTGCTGGCAGCTGAAGAGTTTGTCTCAACAGGAAATTTTGCTGAGGCGAGACGGATTCAAAAGGATATCAATGATATTATTATCGCGCTTTGCTCCTTGAATGGATCCATGTATTCCGCCATCAAGGAAGTATTGAAGCTTAATGGGGTCAACATAGGAAGTGTGCGGGCGCCATTAGAGCCAGTGAGCGGAGAGGATCTAGAGAAAATAGTCGACATAAAAAATCTAATCGATCAATCCATTCAAACGTATGCAAAACAGGGCTGAGAAGAAACGAATCGTTTGCTTTGGAGATTCAAACACCTGGGGATTTGACGCAAGCACGGGTGGAAGATTTCCTGAAGGGATACGTTGGACAACACTTTTGCAGGAGCATCTTGGTGAGGAGTATCAAATAGTAGAGGAAGGTCTTCCGGGTAGAACAGCCGTATTAGATGACCCCTTATTGGAAGGCATGAATGCAAGTGCGTATCTGCAGCCTTGTTTAATGAGCCATTCACCGCTTGAACTTGTCATTATCATGCTTGGGACGAATGATGCCAAAGAGCGCTTTGGTCTTACATCCTTTAATATCGCACAAGGAATCGCCAAGCTTTCCCTTAAGGCTAAGCAGCTCTTGTCAGGACACAACGGACTGAATTCACCTGTGTTAGTCGTTGTGCCGCCGCCGATTGGACCGGAATATGCAAAGACACCAATCGGTAAATCGATGGGGAAAGACTGTGATGATAAAACGGAGCATTTAGCCAATCATTTGACGGAGCTTTTACAGGAATCTGGTATTGAGCTTCTTGATTCGAAGGGCAAGGTTCCTATGAACCGGATTGATTATATGCATCTCGATGAGGAAGGCCACGAGCTTTTAGCAAAGCTTGTCTTCAATAAAGTAAAGACCATTTTAGGAGATGGATAGGGGGAAGGTATATGTTTAAAAAGCGTTATCTGACTGTATTAACGGCTATGCTGCTCTTGCTGGTGATTGTCACGGGTTGTTCCAATGATTCAAAAGAGTCAAATGGGAAAGAATCAGATCAGGTGGAAATTTCTGTTTGGCTGACTCCTCAATGGAAGGGTGTCATGGATGGTTCAGAGGATGGGGCAGATTATGACAGCTTCTTCAAATATGCTGCCGAGAAATTTTCCAAGCAGTATAAGGAGCATGATGTAAAGGTTAATGTCGAAGTGATTGCAGGAGATCAAAGGGATGAGCTCCTCAATGTCAATCTAAATGGGGGAACACCTCCTGATGTGTTCTTTGAAAGCGTTTTTGCGATGGGGGATTATGCCCACAGGGGAGCTTTAGTGCCATTAAACGATGTGATTGATGATGAAGCGAAGAAGGATATCCCGGAAAGCTACTGGGAAAGCGTCACCTTTGGCGATGATATTTATTTCTATCCATTCTCCCATATGCCTGGTACATTAGCGTACAACGCGGATATGTTTAAGGCGGCAGGACTCGACGAATATATTGCCGAAGAGAATGAAATCGGCACTTGGACATTGAAGGATTATGAAAAGATCCTCAAAGGCTTAAAGGATAATCTGCCAAAAGACAAGTATCCAAACGCTTATCCAATGGGGCTTTATGCACTGAATAATCAAGGTGATACATGGAACTTAGCTTACTTACGAATGTTTGGCAATTCATTCTTCGATAAGGACGGCCATATCACCCTTGATGCCGCGGATGGAGTGAAGGCAGCTGAATGGCTGAAGAAGGTTTATGAGAGCGGGTATACAAACCCTGGAGCTGAATCGGTTTCGTCCAATGATGCGAATGCGATGTTCCAGAATCAACAGCTGGCGATCAGCTTCACGAATTCCGTCTTGGCTACCAATGCTAAAGCAGATATGGAAAGCGGAAAAACACAGAAATTTGATATGAGACTAGCGAACATTCCATCTGAAAGTGGAGATCCGCTTACCTTTACTTATGTAACTGGAGCGGCTGTGTTTAATACAAATGATGAAACACGCATGAAGGTCAGCAAGGATTTCGTTCAATTTGTTTCCTCTGATCCAGAGCTTGTTAAGGCTTCCAAAAATGGAATACCGGTACGGGATTCCGTTATCGAAGAGTTCAAGAATGATAATCCGCTCTTCGCCGCTTACAATGACAATGCCCAGTATATGTTTAACTTTACCGGGAATGTCCCTGGATACAGTCAATTGAGACAGGTCCTCTATCCAGAGCTTCAGGCCCTTTTCACTGGTGATAAGACACCGAAGCAAGTCGTGAAGGATTATCAGGAAAAAGGAAACCAAATCATCGAGGAATCAAAAGCGAACTCGGTCATCTATCAGAAATAACCCTGCATTGAGAATGGATAACAATCTTAAGCTCTGAAAAAGAGCTTAAGATTGTTATATAGAAAGGTAAGGGAATACCATGCAGATTACGAAATCATTGAAGGAAAACATAACGGGGTATCTTTTTATTGCGCCGCAGCTTTTACTCTTTCTAGTCTTTATCGTCTATCCGATCATGGAAGGAATCCGGCTAAGCTTATTCCGGATTAATTACCAGCAGGAGACATTCGTCGGTTTTGAAAACTATCAGCGATTATTCGCCGACCCTGTCTTTATGAAATCAACCGTCAATACGGTCATCTTTGTCATCTGTATTGTCGCGTTAACCGTTGTCTTTGCCCTCTTTGTGGCTTCCGCTATCTTTGATAAGAATGCCAAATATGTCTCCTTCATTCGGGGCAGTTATTACATACCTGTTATGGTGTCTATGGTCGTCATGAGTATGGTTTGGAGCTTTTTGCTTAATCCTGCTAACGGCCTCATCCCATATGCGGCAAGAGAATTAGAAATAGTCTCGGTTAATTTCCTCGGAGATAAAAGCCTCGTGCTGCCCGTGATTATCTTTATCACCTTTGCAACGAACATAGGTCAAGCCATTATCCTTTATGTCGCTTCCATGATTGGGGTTCCAAAGGATGTTTTTGAAGCGGCTGAAATCGATGGCGCTAACCGGATGACCATCATCTTTAAAATCCTGATTCCGCTTGTTAAGCCCACAACTATCTACATAATCATTATGAATATCATCGCCGTATTAAAGATCTTTGTCGTCATTCAGCTCTTAACCGGCGGTGGACCGAACAATGCATCAACCACTCTTATGTACTACTTATACAATAATGCATTCAAATATAATCAGCTCGGCATCGCTTCAGCTGTGGGGGTCATCATGTTCTTGATTACCTTGGTCCTATCCATTCCGCAGTTAAGAATGATGTTTAAGAAAGATAAGGGGTGAGAGGCTTGTTTGGAAAGAAGAATAGAAACAAAAAGAAAAAAGAGAAAATCGATATCATCATAAATGGATTCGTCGTTTTCTTTGCCCTTCTCAATTTATTTCCGCTATATTGGCTGATCACGAGCTCCTTCAAGAACAGTGCTGATGTGGTGAAAATGCCGCCGGATTGGTTCCCAAAAACGATATCCTTTGCGAACTATGTGGATGTCTTCAATAATCAGCCTGCCTTTAGATGGGCCTATAACAGTATTTATGTCTCCCTCGTTTCGACCATTGCCTTAGTGATTGTCAGCAGCCTGGCTGCTTATGCCTTTTCAAAGCTGAATTTTAAAGGGAAGAATATTATTTTTATCATCTTCATCTCTAGCCTGATGGTACCAAAGGAAGTCATGATCGTTCCTTTATTCCGGATTATCCAGGATTTCGGAATGGTCAACACGCTAAATGGCATGATCTGGCCGAATGTGGCCACGGCGTTTGGGGTATTCATGCTTAAAGGCTTCTTCGACTCCATTCCTGATTCCTTGCGTGAATCAGCCAAAATGGATGGGGCGAGTGAATTTACGATTTTTTATAAAATCATGCTTCCGATGGTGAAGCCTGGGATTGGGGCATTATTTATTCTGAATTTTGTCCAAGTATGGAATGATTACCTCTGGCAGCTAGTCGTAGGCCAAAATGAACATTCGAAGACGTTAATGGTCGGTATTGCTACCTTGATGCAGGATTTAAATCCGAACTTTGCCTATAAGATGGCTGGTGCCACAGTAGCTGCTGTTCCTATGCTGATCATCTTTATGATGTTCCAACGATACTTTACAAAAGGGATATCCATTGGGGCAGTCAAGGAATAAATTCGGGAGATGGAGATGGGAAAATGAACAGCCAGAATAAGATATTGAACCAACTGGAAGGAACGTTGATCGTTTCGTGTCAAGCGCTTCCTGAGGAGCCGCTCCATAGCCCGTTCATTATGGGGAGAATGGCGCGTGCCGCAATGCTTGGCGGAGCACAAGGAATTAGAGCGAATAGTATTGAGGATATAGGAGAGATAAAGAAAAATGTCGACCTGCCCATCATTGGCATCATCAAGAAGGTTTATGAAGGGTCAGATGTCTTTATCACGCCAACGATAGAGGAAGTGGATGCCCTTTACCATGAAAAGGTCGAAATCATCGCCCTTGATGCAACCAAAAGGGTAAGACCGGACGGGAAGACAATCAGTCAGGTGTTCCCTCTCTACCGTAAGAAATATCGCGACCAATTGTTTATGGCGGACTGTTCAACAATCGAGGAAGCAGAGGAAGCCTGTCGATTAGGCTTTGATTGTTTAGGGACGACATTAAGTGGCTATACGGACTACTCAAATCACCATGATTTGCCTGACCTTGAGCTGATTAAACAAATGGTGGAACGCTTTGATATTCCCGTAATCGCCGAGGGTGGGATTTGGACTCCTGAAGAACTGAAAAGTGTCTTTGATCTTGGCGTCCATTGTGCTGTTGTTGGAACGGCCATCACAAGGCCGATGGAAATCACGAAAAAGTTTCTTCAGGCAATCGAGGGATGAGAAATGAATATATTAGGAGCAGATATTGGCGGTACATCGATTAAGATTGGGATTTCGGATGAGCATGGTCATCTTACATCTTTTGGCGAGTACCCCTCTGAGAGCAAAAAGGGCGGCAAGCATTTAGTCGAGAGGTTGATTCAATACATAACAGAAAATCCTGGATTTGAGGCGATTGGAATCAGTACGGCTGGTCAGGTCAATGTAACGGACGGATCAATCCTTTATGCCAATGATAATATCCCTCAATATACGGGAACCAAATTAAAGGCGATCCTAGAGCATGAATTTCATGTGCCGGTTTTAGTCGAGAATGACGCCAATGCGGCAGCAATCGGCGAGGGAGCATTTGGAGCGGGGAAGCCTTATGATGATTTTCTCTGCTTAACCTATGGCACAGGGATTGGGGGAGCGATTGTATTGAACTCCCAAATTCATAGAGGGTATAATGGCATTGCGGCAGAATTTGGTCATATGATTACCCATCCATTGGGTTATCCATGTAATTGCGGCCGGCGTGGCTGTTATGAAACGTATGCCTCTACCACTGCATTAATTCGAAAAGCTGCCGATATAGATCATGAATTCACCAATGGCCGAATCATTTTTGAGGCGATTAGCCAAGGAGACAGCAGGCTTGAGAAAGTGCTGGATGAGTGGGTAACGGAGGTGGCGTATGGTCTCACCTCTTTAATCCATGTATTTAATCCGCCAGCCATCATCATAGGCGGTGGAATCATGGAGCAAGACATGCTGGCAGCAATGGTAGACCGTAAAGTCAGGGAGCTGATCATGGAAAGCTATGCGGATGTTCAAATCTTGAAAGCAAGACTTGGCAATAAGGCTGGCGTCCTAGGAGCGGTATCCCTGCATAGTAAATAGCAATAGAAGAAGAGGTGTATAAATGGCTTATCAAGATATTTTTTCTCTAATCCACTCAAGATACGCTTCTTTCACAAACACCGAAAAAAAAGTAGCCGACTACATTCTAGCAAACACGAAAGACGTCCTATATATGTCGATAACCGATCTGGCAGACGCCTGTCATGTTGGCGAGTCAAGTGTGTTTCGATTTTGTAAATCGATTAATCTCAAAGGGTATCAGGAATTTAAGATCGTATTGGCCCATAGTGTCTCTTTAGAGGATGAAACGCCTCAGCTATCAAGTCAGATTACGATGCAGGATACCATTCCAGAACTGTCATCCAAGATCCTGTCGACCAATATCAATGCACTGACCGAGACCTACAATCTTATCGATGAACAGGATATCGCAAAAGCAGCTGAGCACATGATTAAGGCAGATCGGATTCATTTTTTTGGCGTAGGATCATCATTAGTGACGGCGATGGAAGCAAAAAGCAAGTTTATGAGAATAACAAATAAAACAGAATGCTCGATGGATTCTCATCTTCAGGTTATGTCCGCTTCCCTATTGACGGAAAAGGATGTCGCGATCCTGATTTCCTATTCCGGTTCAACAAAGGACACGATTGAGATTGCAAAGGTCGCCAAAGAAAGAGGTGCGACTGTCATCTCCATCACGAGATTTGCTAAATCTCATCTCACGAGTTATTCGGACATCACCTTATTATGCGGTGCCAATGAAGGACCGCTGCAGGGCGGGAGCCTGACCGCTAAGATATCGCAGCTCTATCTATTAGACCTTCTATACTTCGCCTATTTCAAGGGAACAAATAAGGAATCGATCTACAATAAGGAGCTTACAGCGAAAGCAGTCGTTGAGAAAATGCTGTAGGGTTGGAATATGAGTGTTAGTTATGAGGCCTTCTTATCCGTTCATGGAACGGAGGGAGGTCTTTTTCCTTTAGAATTGTGGGTCAGCCTGTAAAAAGGAGGGGATATGATTTTTTTGCAGAAAGAATTATAAGAGCGATTCTCTCCTAACGCTTGGAGATGGTTTTAAATTTAGGCAAAAGAGGGAGTTAGCATGCGTGAACTAAGTGAAATTTATACAGATTGGCAAGATAAGCTGGATCAGGACGAATGGTATTTCAGTCCTTCTTTTGAAAAAATAATTGAGCGGTTAACACCGATTGAAGCTTATGATTCTATTCCATCCGTGATAAATGAACTGATCAAGTTGAGGGAGCCTTATTTAATCGGAGAAACGCTAGATTTCTTACATTCTATCTATCATAAAGCAGATACAACCGAGGTACATCCGGTCGTTAAGCGAGAACTTAAGAATATAGAAACGGTCGTTCAAAATGTTGGTGATGATTATTGTAAAAATGCTTTACGGGAATGGAAAACTTTTTTGAGGATAAAGTAGACATTAAACTACGAATACTAGGAAGTTTGTTAGAAGGGATAATTTGATCGACAAGATTAAATAAAGGGGAGAGGGTTATGCGTAAATCATTTATTGAACAAGTACATTATATTAGAATTCCTGTAAAAGATTTAGAACGGTCAGCCAAATGGTATCGAGATGTATTAGGGCTCCAGTTACTAAACCATTCTGAGGAAAGAGCCATCTTAAAAGTAAATGAGGGACCATTCTTGCTTATCTTAGTTCCTACCGAAGATGAAACATTTGCCCATTTTACCATTGATCATGAACAAGAATTTAGCATTGGCTTTACAAGTCCAGAACTATCAAAGTTTCATCAACACTTAATGGATAATCAGGTTAAGGTGGAGGATATACAAGAAGATCATGGTCATACTTTTTTCCACTTTTATGACCCCAATGGCAATAAACTTCAAGTCCACTGGTAAGGGGCCTGTACCTGTCCTTTTTATTTATGGTGATATTCCGTATTCTCGTTTTGTCCTTATTCTTGATGATGGATAAATGGAGAAGAAGGAGTCAGCATTCACATTTGGGGAAGGGAACTAGGGCTTATTGACAACGAAGATATGAGGATAGCCTTGTTTAGAACAGGGCTATTAGCCTTTGTGTATTCCAAATAAACGCAAACTTTGACATATTTCCAAAGTCATAGATAAATAGATTCATTTTTCAGTAAACTTAGTTTGTTCACTGGATAAACTAAAGGTGACTTGCTATAATCAATCTCAACAAGAGGGATACATATTTTCCTGACATAAATTGAAAGCCCTTACATTTTGTTTGATGAAAGGAGGACAGTTCTTCTAATTTAAAAGCTTGTATAAATGAAGGGAGAGAACAAATAATGTCTAAAGGATTACGTATGAAGCTTTTCTCTGGTGCGGCTGCAGTCTTATTATTATCCAGTGGTCTGTCCAGTGCTTCTGCAGGGCCGGCAACGAAACCAATTAGTGCGATGAAAGCCCCTGTTGAGCTTGATGAAAGGTATAAGGATTCATTTGATATAGGGGCAGCCGTTGAGCCGCATATGCTCAATGGGAAGGATGGCCAAATTCTTAAACGCCATTTTAATACTCTGGTTGCTGAGAATGTGATGAAGCCGATTAATATCCAGCCTGAGGAAGGCAAGTTTACCTTCAAGGATGCGGATAAGATTGTCAAATTTGCGAAAAAGAATAAAATGGAGCTCAGATTCCACACGTTGATCTGGCATAGTCAGGTGCCAGATTGGTTCTTCCTTGATAAAGAAGGCAACAAAATGGTGGAAGAGACCGATCCGAAGCAAAGAGAAAAGAATAAGAAGCTCTTATTGAAGCGATTGGAGACGCATGTCAAGACAGTTGTGAAGCGTTATAAGAATGATATTACCTCATGGGATGTCGTGAATGAGGTGATTGACGAGTATGCTGGGAATGATAAGGGGCTCCGGGAATCTCCTTGGTATCAAATCACCGGTACGGATTATATTAAAGTAGCCTTTGAAACAGCCGACAAATACGCCAAAAAAGATGCCAAGCTCTTCATTAATGATTACAACACGGAGGTAGAGCCAAAGAGAACGTATCTTTACAATCTAGTGAGTGAACTGGTTGAAGAAGGTGTACCGATTGATGGAGTCGGGCATCAGGCCCATATCCAAATTGGGTGGCCAACCTTAACGGAGATTGAGGATTCCATTAATCTATTCGCTGGTTTAGGACTTGATAATCAGATTACAGAGTTAGATGTCAGTCTATATGGCTGGCCGCCAAGACCGGCATACCCGACCTATGATGCCATTCCAGCCAGTGAGTTTGAGCGCCAGGCTGTTCGTTATGATCAACTGTTCGAGTTGTACGAGAGACTGGATGATAAAATCAGCAGTGTTACCTTCTGGGGTGTCGCTGACAACCATACATGGCTCAATGACCGTGCAGAAGAATATAATAACGGCGTAGGGGTTGATGCGCCATTTGTATTTGATAATGAATACAATGTAAAGCCTTCTTATTGGGCGATAATTGACAGATAGGGATGAATGTAGGGAAGGGGTTCCTTGAGTGATTATTGACTCGTTGTCACCTATGAGAACGTAGAAACAGGCGAATGATATTAATCGCCTGTTTCTTTTTTTAGTGGTTTACCGTTTTTATTAGCAACCTAAATAATATTTCTTTTTATCACGATCTATATAAGTGATTGTTTGAAAAAAATAGGCATAGCGTGGATAACGAAAAAAACGCCTATAGATTCATTACCTTTTCTGAATTAAAGACTGGGAGATAGCCAGACTGCATGCTGCAAGTGCCCCGTTAATATCGGAATATGGTTTTAATGATATATCCCAAAGATGGTTTAGGGGAGGTAGGATATTATTTTGATTTATATAATGACCAAGCAATTTAGCCAATGTCGGTTCATTAAATAATTCTCCATGTAAAATGAGATTGTTTGTATCAATCATTAATGGAAGATTATTGATTGTGATAGATAGGTATTTAATGGCGTTATTTAGGATGTTGGTAACACCTTCGTCTCCCATTGTATAGGCTTTTAAAACGGTTTCTATTGTAATATTTTGTTTGTCTTGAGTTAATTGTCTTAAAAAAGTTGTATTTGAGTTTTCATAAAGGATGCGAGATTTTTTTATAATCCAAGCTTCACTAGCATATGTCTGCAAGCATCCCCTTTTGCCACACTCACATAATTCCCCATCCGGGTGAACAATAATGTGACCTACTTCACCTACTAGAAATTTGTTCTCTCCATATGTACGTCCATTATTAATATGAGAACAAAACATCCCTCTACCGACGTGGAAGAAAATAAAATTATCATCTATATTATCTTTACTTAAGAACCTCTCTGCGTTGGCCATACAATGGACATTATTTTTAAAATAAATAGGTAAGGTCAAATTTTCAATTAGAATACTTAAATCAAAGTTCTTCCAAATTGTGTTATTGCTATATATTGTTTTGTTTTTATCATTGAAATGTCCAGGTAATGCTATTCCTATCGCTTTTGGATGATAGCTTTTGAGATCTTCAATAAAATTATTTATTTCCTCTATAAAATAAACTTCTGTTATTGCATTAATATCATTTTCTGTATTAAACTTGATAACCTTTTCCGCATAGATTGTTCCGGTATTATCGGTTAAACAAAATGTCATATGTTTTTCAGATAGTTCACATCCAATATAAAAGCTGTGACGTTCAGAAATATCTAAGAGAATTCTTTTTCGTCCTGATCTATTATTTTCAGAAGAGGCCTCTCCTAATTCATAAATAAGATTTTCCTTAATTAAAGATCCAGTTATCTCGCTTATGGTAGCAGGGGTGATATTTGTATATTTTGATATTTCTATTCGTGAAATAGGACCGTGAACATAAATTTCTTCTAAAATTTTTGTTCGCAGTTCTTTTTGTTTAGTAGTGAGTACCATTATAGTCTCCCTCTTGGCTTTATTAATTATAGATTATA